>JAAYOK010000082.1 GCA_012520355.1 Bacillota bacterium
ACTATTCCCCCTTGAGTAATATTGAAAATTAAGCCTGTAACAAAAGGACAGGCATTCTTTCCATGGGAATCCCTTCTCTATTAGCCATCAGATTCCTTCCCAATTATACACCTTAATCCTACAGAACGTCAAATTATTAACAGGGGGAAAAGAGCCGCCCAGTGTGGGGCAAGGGCTTTAAAGAATACTCGCGATTTTCGCAACAAATAGGCAAAGTACTACACCGAGGGACGTGGGCAAGAGGGCTGCAAGTATGGTCCACTTGAAGCTACCCGTCTCCTTTTTGATGGTCAGTAAAGTGGTTCCACAGGGCCAATGGAAAATGGCGAAGAGGAGAAAATTCAGGGCCGTGAGCCAGGTCCATCCATTGGCCGTGAGGATGTCTCGAATCGCCTGTAACCCCTGAACCTCAATGAGGGTTCCCTGGGATAAGTAACCCATGAAAATAATCGGTAGCACAATTTCGTTTGCGGGGAGCCCTAAGATGAAGGCTAGAAGTATGACCCCATCGAGCCCCATGGCCTTTCCCAAGGGTTCAAGCCAGAGGGAGAAGTGGGTGAAGAGTGTCTGACCGGAGACGCTAATATTTGCCAAGAACCAGGTAATGAGGCCACAAGGTGCAGCGATCAGTACCGCTCGGATCAAGACCGAGAGGGTTCGATCCAGAAAGGAGCGGACCAGGACAGTGCCAACTTGAGGGCGACGATAGGGTGGGAGTTCTAAAATGAAGAAGGAGGGCTCACCTCGGAGAATGGTGGTAGTGAGGAGACGGGAAACCCCAAGTGTAGCCAAAACACTGATGACAAGGGCACCTAAGACCACCAAGACCGCCAAAAATCCCTCGATTTGTGTGCCCGCGAGGGCGCCGACCATAATAGAACCCATGACAATGAGCATGGGAAAGCGTCCATTACAGGGAACAAGATTATTGGTCAAAATGGCAAGCAATCGCTCCCGAGGAGAATCGATGATCCGGGCGGAGATCACACCGGCCGCGTTACAACCAAAGCCCATGGCCATGGTTAGAGATTGCTTACCATGGGCCCCAGCCCGCTGAAAGAGCGTATCTAGATTAAAGGCTAAACGGGGAAGATAACCAAAGTCTTCCAAGAGTGTGAAAAGGGGGAAGAAGATGGCCATGGGTGGAAGCATGACAGAGACCACCCAAGCAAGGCCACGAAAAAGGCCATAAACGAGGGAATCATGGAGCCACGAGGGACTTCCAAACTTTAAGAAAAGGCTACTCAATCCACCCTCAAAGCTTGAAAACAGACGAGCTAGGAGTTCCGAGGGATAGTTCGCACCGCGAATCGTGATCCATAAGATCGTAGCTAAGAGCCCAAGCATCAGTGGAATGCCAAAGTGGCGAGAGATGGCGACCTGATCGAGGCGTTGTGTTAGAGTGCAAGAGCCGGAGTTCGTCCTTGTCACATTTGCTGCAATTCGTTCCGCTTCTGCATAAAAGGAGGCCGCGGGGTTGTCCGGCTGAATCTCCAAGGTCTTAGGCTCAGGTTGGATGGTACCACTAGAAACTCGGGCAATCGCGTCCTTTAACATCGGAAGTCCATTGCCTTTGATGGCCGTGGTGGGAACGACGGGGACACCCAGTTCTTTCTCGAGCTGGAGGAGATCGATTCCGATCTTCCTTCGTTTCGCTTCGTCCATGAGATTGACGCACACCACCACCTCAGAGGTAAGCTGTGCAATTTGTAAGACCAAGTGTAAGTTTCTCTCAAGACAGGTTGCATCAACAACAATGACGGTTACTTTCGCTTGTGCTGAACAGATAAAATCTCGGGCGATCTCTTCCTCTGGGGACGAGGCCAGAAGGGAGTAGGTGCCAGGCAAGTCCACTACCTCATACAATTGCCCTTGGTAGGCATAACTGCCCTGGGCCAAGGAAACGGTTTTACCTGGCCAATTACCTGTATGCTGGTTGAGGCCGGTGAGTTTGTTAAAGACGGTGCTTTTGCCCGTATTAGGATTACCCGCGAGGGCAACGACTCTCGCTTCAGTCATGAAAGGGACCTCCCCAAGGGCTGGATGGTGATATGGGTGGCTGTACTTCGCCTCAAGGCCAGAAGTGACCCCCGGATTTGGTAGGCAGTTGGGTCGCCACTGCCGGCACGAAATTGAGCTTGAATAGGGGTTCCTGGCAAAAAGCCTAGATCTTCGAGCCTTTGTCGCAAGAGACCTTCGCTCTGAACGGTTAAGATGATTCCCCCATGGCCAGGCAGAAGATCAGCTAGAGTCATGATATCAACGCCCTTCCATTTGTTTACCCTACTAGAGTATGAAGGAATGATTAATTGGTGCTCCAGGAAGGGGAGGGGAATCTAGGCTGATCCTCGAATAAATGACTATTCTGGTTGAAGGGTGTGGCAGCATGGATTTGGAGATGATTAAGGAAAAGGCATGGCAAAGCATGGGCAAGAGGCAATCGCACCCTGACCGGGAGCCAGGCTATGTCTTTTACCATGGGCAGAGGGTGGCCCAGATTGCCCTGACCTTAAGAGAAATGATCTTCCCTGATCAAACCGGCGATGATGATCTGATTCGGGTGGGCGGCTGGTTCCATGATGTGGGAAAAGGCATTGAACCGCACTGGGAGTACGGAGCTCTCATCTGCCGGAAGATTCTCCAGGATCTCTGTCCCCCTGAACGGCTGGAGGGGATCGTCCAGATTGTAGGATCCCATACACTGCGTAAGACCAAGGAATATCCTTATTATGTGAAGCTCGTTCAAGACGCAGATATCTTGGATCATTTCGGCAGCCAGGAAATCTGGCTCAATTTTTGGCATAGTGCCTATCGCCATCAAACGGTGGAAGACGCCCTCGCCTTTTACGACAAATCGTACAGAGAACATATTCAAAGGGTGCGAGGATTATTGAACTATCCAGAGTCTGTTATCTTCTTCGATGAAAAGGATCGATTTGTCACAGACTTTGTTGAGCGTTTATCTGCAGAGGCCCGAGGGAAGCTTATTGGCAGATAAGAAAAGACCAGAGGATTAACCTCTGGCCCTTTCTGTGGGAGGAAGAACAGGAAACCTAGTGGGAACCAACCCGCTTATTATCAATCGTAACTTCAACACTTTCGGTAAGAACGTCAGCGTAAGTATAGGAGCGGCGACGTACTGCGCTTTGATCTAAATCTACGACGAAGAGCTTGGGGTAGGTTTCAACTAAAGTACCCTCGGATTCTAGGAAACGCCTGCGACCTTTGCTGGCTCGGATAAAGACCCGTTTTCCCAAATTTGATTCTAGATGGTGTTTGATATCCTCGATGGTAGCTTGTTTTTCCACAGCCATTGACTTTCAATCCCTTCTAGTTTTATTGTAAATCTATCGCAGCGGGACTCTTTGAACGCTAGTCCCGGGAACAAAAAAAGCGCTCATCGCTGAGACATAGGTCTCAGTGATAATGCGCTTGGCGTACTCCTACGAGGTTAGCTGACGGATTAGGGCACCCAAGTTGCCCCTTTTGCTCGACAAGTGGAACTTATATATGTGTATCGAGCAAAATTCACCCCAGAAAAACCGGTTCCCCCGCTGTCGCGGTGCTAATCTGCACCAATGATATTCGGAGATCTTAGCATCTCAGCACGGATTACGCACATGCCAAGACGATGTGTCTATAGTATAGCATAAAACTAAGGATCTTGTCAAGGAAGGGCACAGGCAGAGAGATGGGAGGCTCGTCATGAATATTGTAATAGTGGGAGTTGGCAAATTAGGGTCAAAATTAGCAGAGATTCTAGCCAGTGAGGATCATAATATCAAGGTGGTTGACAGCAATGAAACAGCCCTGGTTCGACTTGCTAATCGTGTTGATGTCTTGACGGTCCAGGGAAACGGCATTCAACTTGAGCTTCTGGAGCAGCTGGACATGAAGGGAACAAATCTTCTCGTGGCCACCACTGGAAGTGATGAAATCAATGTCTTAGTCTGCCTCACGGCTAAACGCCTTGGCTGTCCCCAAGTGGTGGCTCGGGTGCGGAGCCCCGAATATGCCAACCAAATGGAGTTTTTCCGGGATGAGTTTGAGATTGACTTTATCACCAACCCCGAACTAGACACAGCCCTGGATATCGCCCGCTATGTCTTGCGGGGCTATGCAGCCCATATGGAGTCTTTCGCAGGGGGTAGAGTGGGTTTGTTCGATGTCCCTATCCAAGCCTTGCCCCATTTAGTGGGGAAAAAACTCGCCGAGATCAATTCTCTGCAGCAAATCTTGGTAGTAGCCCTGTACCGAGCTGGTGAAGTTCTGATTCCCTCAGGGGAAACCAAGCTGGAAGAGGATGACATTCTCTACTTAATGGGTCGCAGGGAGACGGTGACCAACTTTGCCCGAGGACTCACAAGTCTAGGGGAACGTCATATTACCCGGAAAGTCATGATTCTAGGTGGGGGACGGGCAGGCTTTTATCTAGCACAGCGCCTTTTAGCCAATGGTTTAGTGGTGAAGATCATCGAACAAGATGAAGATCGTTGTAATTACTTGGTGAGCAGTCTCAAAGGGAATGTCTTGATTCTTTGTGGTGACTGTACGGATCTAGAACTGCTCCAAGATGAGAACCTGAGTGAAATGGATGCCTTAGTCTCTTTAACCGGTAATGATGAGGAAAACCTTATGCTGGCACTCCTTGGTAAGCAGCACGGCGTACCTAAGGTCGTGGCCAAGGTGAGTCGTTCCAACTTTGTTCCCCTCATTGAGCAATTAGGCATTGATCGGGCGGTGAATCCGGTCTTGATTTCGGCTGGAGAGATCGCCCGTTTCATCCAGGGTGGTGAGATCGCTTCCCTATCCTTGCTCTTTGGTGGTCAGGCCGAGGCTCTGGAAATTGTTGTACCAGAGGGAGCAGCTATCGTAGGTGTGAGTCTGGCTGAGGCGAGAATGCCCAAGGGTCTGATAATCGGTGCCATCGTTCGCCAGGGGCAAGTGTTGATTCCTGGTGGCGACACCGTCATCGAAGTGGGTGATCGGGCCATCGTCTTTTGCTTGCGGAGCGAGATCGCCTCCCTCAACAAGCTGTTTTACTCCAAGCAAAGGGGGTTCTTACATGAATTTTGGCATGGTAGCAAGGGTCATCGGAAACCTCCTACTTCTTGAGGCCGCCATCCTTGTTCTACCTCTCAGCATATCGGTATACTATCAAGAGCGAGAGGTAATCTTAGGTTTTTTGTTAGCCATGGGTATTATGGGCTTACTCGGTTTGTTTCTTTCCAATGTCAAGAGAGAATCCCCGCGACTGAAGGTTAGAGAAGCAGTCTTGATCGTGACCTTGGGTTGGACTTTAACCTCCTTTTTTGCCGCCCTGCCCTTTTTCTTCTCAGGAAGTATTCCAAGTTTGGTGGACGCTTTCTTTGAGGCAGTTTCTGGTTTGACCACTACAGGTTCTACGATCATTAACGACATAGAAAGTCTCCCCCGGGGAACTGTATTTTGGCGTTCGCTTACACACTGGTTGGGTGGTATGGGGATTCTTGTGATGACCCTAGCTATTTTGCCCACCCTAGGTACAGGAGGTCTGCAGATTTTTAAGGTGGAGAGTCCAGGCCCGTCACCCGACAAATTTACGCCCCGTGTCGTAGCCACAACGAAGATTCTCTATACAATCTACCTCTGTCTAACGCTTGTCCAGGTCTTGCTGGTTCGCTTGGCGGGCTTATCGCTATTTGACAGTCTTCTTTGGGCATTTGGGACGGTAAGTACCGGTGGACTTTCCATTTACAATGATAGCTTAGTTCGCTTTAGCTCCAATCAATTCCTCATTTATGCTACAGCAGTGGGCATGATTCTCTCCGGTGTCAATTTCTCCCTTTTCTATGATCTCGGAAAAGGGCGTTTTAAGCAAGTTGTCCAAAATCCAGAGCTCCGTTTATACTTGGCTATCCTGTTTATATCCACGATCTTCGTGGCACTCAATCTCCATGGAACGATCTATGGAAGTCTAGGAGAAGCAATCAGGCAAGCGTTCTTTCAGGTAAGTTCCATTATGACTACAACGGGGTACTCCACAGCTGATTTTGACTTGTGGCCCACCTTCAGCAAAGGTGTCTTGTTCTTACTGATGTTTGTGGGTGGAAGTGCTGGTTCCACGTCTGGCGGCATTAAGGTGATTCGGTTTTTGGTTGCAGGTAAGGTGATCAAGCGAGAGTTTTCTCGGCTCCTCCACCCCCAAGCCGCGAGCCCCATTACCATCAATGGGAAGATGATATCACCAGAGGTCGTGCAAGGGGTAGCAAGCTTTTATCTGCTTTATCTCATGACCTTTATCCTTGGCGCCCTCGTCATCAGTTTCGAGAACCTTGATCTGATGAGCGCCATGAGTGCAGTGGCCGCGAGCCTGGGTAATACGGGTCCAGGTTTTGGCGCGGTGGGTCCCATGCAGACCTATGCCGCTTTTAGTCCCTGGGGCAAAATAGTATTGTCCCTTCTTATGCTCCTAGGTCGTCTCGAACTCTTTGCTCTCTTGCTCTTATTTACTCCGAACTATTGGCGTGAATAAAATTGCGGTTTTCAGCCGAGAAACTTGTCTCTCAGCAATTGTAATTCTGCTTCGAAGGATATAATAGTATGGACGAGATGATATTGCGAGGAGAGACGAAGATGAAAAAACCTGTTGTGGTCGTTGTAATAGTTCTTCTTATTGTGGGACTGGCAGGGGGTCTCTATCTATGGCAAAACATAAAGCGGGATCCCAAAGATGTGGTAGACGCATTTCTAGAAGACTTTAGGACAGAGAGTTTTACCAATCTGGAGGAGCATTTTTCTGCGGAACCTCATCCAAACAGTGGGGAGTTGGGGCAAGCCTTCAAGCGATTTGGCCAAGCCTTCGGACTCTCCCAGGTTTCCCTGGGTGATTCTAACCTCGTGTCCAAGGATAGTACAGAGGCTGTTTACAACATTTCCTTGGTATATGAGAGTCGTTACTTCCCGTCACTACCTGTAGAGACCAATCTGCGGCTGACCCGGGAAAGCATCTTCGCTCCCTGGAAAGTGACTTGGGATGATAACTTGCCCTTACCCGACTATGGTTTGGAGGCTACGTATGCCCGGACGCGCCAGGAGCCAAAGCGAGGCCAAATCCTCGATGGCAATGGCCAGGTCTTAGCAGGAGAGGGAAGCTTGGTGGCGGTTGGTGTTCAACCGGATCGCATCACAGACCCAGACACTCTACTGGCTGTGCTCGAGAGGGAGCTGGGGCTTAGTCCGGAGTATGTTCGCAGGCAGTATGAAGCACCAGGGGTCCAGGGACATTGGTTTGTACCTCTCAAAACTCTAAAGGAGACCGAGTATCAAGAGGTCGATCCTGTGTTGCGGCCCATCCCCGGCGTCTTTTTTCGTAGAATGGAAGCTCGTTCCTATCCTGAGGGCGACAGCTTCGCTCACATTACAGGTTATTTAGGTGAGGTCACCGCTGCGATGATCGAGGCCTATCCTGAGCGGGAGTATCTCAGTGGAGAGATCGTGGGGCGGGCTGGGCTTGAGCAAAGCCAGGATGATCGATTGCGGGGGCGCCCAGGTTACCGTTTCTATGTAGAGGTGGAGGGTAACCGTACTTTGCTCGGGGAAAAACCTGCAAAAGACGGGGAAGATGTAGGGATTACCATCGATCGTGGTATGCAAGAGCTGGCCTATGATGTACTAGGTGAACGCAGGGGGGCTTTGGTGGTTCTAGATGCTCAGACAGGAGCGATTTTAGCCTTAGCCTCAACGCCCAGTTATGATCCGAACGAGTTCGTGGGAGGAATTAGCTCCCAGCGCTGGCAAGAGCTCAGCACCGATGAGGACTTACCCATGTTCAACCGGGCTTTACAGGGGCTTTACCCTCCTGGTTCCGTATTTAAAGTCGTGACGGTGGCAGCCGCCCTCGATCATGGTTTGTATGATGCAGGTAGTAGCTTTGTGGATACGGGCGAACTTGTAGTACAGGGAAATATTGTACGTAATTATCAGAGGCAGGTTTTTGGTGAACACAATCTGCACCAGGCTGTGGTGGAATCCATTAACACCACCATAGCTCAGGTGGGGTTAGATTTAGGTGCGAGTCAGCTTGAAGAGTACTTCAACCAGCTGGGTCTCGGCCAAAGTTATCCCCTCGGCCTTCCCATGGTAAGCGGAAAGATTGGTACCCCGAGCCGTAGCCGGGTGGCTTTGGCCTGGTCTTCCATTGGCCAAGATCAGGTTCTCTTGACGCCCTTACACATGGCCCAGATTTTCAGTGTTTTTGCCAACCAGGGAGTGGTACCTCCCGTCCACCTCTTGGCGGACGGGGAAGAGGCAACCGGCACCTCTGCCTTATCGCCTGAGACGGTACTGCAAGTGAATGGCATGCTCCAGGATGTGGTCCTTCAGGGGACCGGTACCGCGCTTAGGGGTCTTGGGATCAATGTCTATGGCAAAACTGGAACCGCAGAAATGGTGGGAGACGAAATGCATGCTTGGTTCGCAGGGCACACCCAGTTGCCCAGTGAACAAAGACTAGCCTTTGCCATCCTGGTGGAAGAAGGGGGCGTTGGGGGCCAAGCAGCAGCTCCCTTGATGCGTGAATACTTAACTCGCATTATGCAATAAAGAGCAAAAAGGGGCGGAGTGCCTACTCCGCCCTTGAGCTTATAGCAGGATAAAGAAGTGTCACTGAGGAATAGTAGTCTCGCAGGGAAGCGAGGTTTTTTTATGGGCAAAAAATGGCTTAGGCTGTGTCTTGTGGTTTTTCTTCTGATCACCTCTTTAACAGGAACTGGTTTTGCACTCGATCCGATGCATGTCTACTATCTAGACGTCGGGCAGGCGGAAGCCACCTTACTCTTGGGAAATGACTTCACCATCCTGATTGATGCAGGAGACCGAGGTGAAAATGATGTCATCGAACATCTACAAAGACTCGGTGTTGACTCCATCGATCTGTTTATTTTGACCCATCCCCATGCGGACCATATTGGGCAGGCGGCCAAGGTTTTGGAGATCTTTGCCGTGGATGAGGTCTGGATGTCTGGCTATGAACACTCCACCCGGCTCTTTGAGGAGGTCTTAGATGCCATATTGGAGACAGACGCTTATTACTATGAACCACGCACCGGAGAGCATCTAACCTTTGGTGAACTACAACTTTATGTGCTAAACCCAGCCTTGATTGGGACCAATCTTCATGCTTCCAATATCGTGGTGCGGGGAGTTTACGGTGAAGTTGCCTTTCTTTTCACTGGAGATGCGGAAACGAGGAACGAAAAGGAGATGATCCAAGAGGGCTTGCCTCTAGCGGCAAACATTTTGCAGCTTGGACATCACGGCTCCCGCACCTCATCGTCTCTGGATTTTCTTCTAGCAGTCAAACCCGACGTTGCCATCTACTCCGCTGGCAAGGATAACTCCTTTGGGCATCCCCACGCAGAGGTTCTGAACCGTCTCAAAATCTTGGAGATACCCACCTATGGGACAGATCGTAACGGAACCATCGTTCTTGAAACGGATGGCCTAGGTTATATACTCTATGCAGAAACAGGAAAGCCCCTGCGGGAGGTGGGAGAGGCCCGAGAAAATCGGGTCGAGCTAAACACGGCGTCCTTCACCGAACTACAGCGTGTCAGGCATATTGGCCCAGAGCGGGCTCGGGAGATCATGGCTTTGCGAGAAGTCCTTCCTCTAAGGAGTGTTGATGACCTTCGCCGGGTGAGCGGTTTAGGGACGAAGCGGATCGAGGAGATTAAGCAACAAGGCTTGGCCTACGTCAAAGGAGTGAATGAGGATAACTAAAAAGCAAACGCTATCTGCTGTTATTGATCGTATTGAGGATGGGGTAACAGCGGTATTACTCGTAGACGATACCAAAGCGGAGCTCCATGTTCCACTCCAAGATTTGCCTTTGGGATCCGCGGAAGGAGAATGGCTCCTCGTAGAGCTGGAAGATGACGTTTTCGTCAGCGCCAGATTGGATGTTGAAAAGACAGAGGAAGTGAGAGCACGGGTTAGAAAAAAACGATCCCTTCTTCTGGAGCGCATGGCCCGTGGCAGAAGGGATCGATCGTAGTTTACTGTCAAGCAGACCGCCTATTTCTTGGGCGGTCTTTCCATTATGATCCACTCACCTTGGAGATCCTTGGTGGTTCCTACTTCTTGAAAGCCAGCTCCTTGATAGAGGCGGCGAGCCGACAGATTATTCGTACGTACATTGAGGGCGAGACGCTGGTCTTCCAGCTTTTCCAGTACCTGAGCTAAGAGGAAAGTACCGAGGCCTTTCCCTTGACAAGCAGGATCAATGGCAATGGACACAATTCTCGCTGCCACCTTCGGTGTCGCACCTACCCTTACCCTTCGCCTGGATATGGTCATGAGCGCACTATTCTGAAGAAGCTTGGCGAGTTCCGAAAGGTTGATGCGGAGAGCCATCTTCCCCAAGACTTTCAAGGCCTTGCCATATGCCTTTGTTCGGGAGGATTGGCCAGTCGAGTATAGGCAATAACCACGAGTCAAGCCCGCCTTATCCTTAATTAACAGAGCCTCAATACCCCAGTGGAAGACCAAGGAAAAGGTGAGTTCAAAAAGGTCAAGGCGTTTCTCTGGCGATTTGTTTTCGAAGAAGAGGGCAACACTTTCAGGAAAAGCTACAGTGTACAGTTGGGCTATGTCCCTTGCATCCTGAAGTGAACCACGTTCCACACGCATCCCATCCCCTCCTATTCTGGGCGATCCACCTGGGGAAACTCCTCAGGTGCCGCGTTGTGCAGGAGCTCGTCCAGGGGCACGATCTCAAGCCCTTTGGCCCGGATGATGGAAATCACATTAGCTAAAGAACGGACAGTTGCTTGGCGATCACCGCCTTCACTCTGGACTAAAGCACCGCTGTCATGGAAAAGGATGATGTCCCCGCCCCGGACCCGGCTCTCTACAAGGCGTTCGATATAGGTGGGGGTGACACCGTAACGCCAGTCGCGAGTGGAGATGGACCAAAGTACAATCTCCTGTCCCAAGAGGTTGGCCAAACGGCGGAATCGATCGTCATACATACCCCGGGGTGGACGCACAAAAGTAGGGTAGACACCTGTCACTTCTGTGATAATGGCGGTTGCTTCCATGACTTCCTTCTGTAAGTCGATGGTGGATAGGGTAGGAAGATTGCGATGGTTTTGCGTATGGTTACCTACGGTATGTCCTTCCGCCACAATTCGTTGGGCAATGTGGGGGAACTTCTCCACATGCTTGCCCACCATAAAAAACGTGGCTGGGGCGTCCAATTCCTGCAAAATATCTAGAATGGCAGGTGTAAATTCTTGACTGGGCCCGTCATCAAAGGTAATGGCTACTTTGTTACTTCGTCGATCTCCGACTCGGTAAATATCGGGTTGGTAACCAAAACCATGATAAACCCAGATGGAAAAAAGTAAAAAGAGGGATGCAATGCCAAGACTGAGGGATATCACTGCTAGAAGCAGTTTGGGCCTAGGAAGTCTCAAGAGGCGAAGCAAGCGGGTGCCTAGGCGCCAGTAGATCCAGGCTAGAGAAACCGCAACCGCGAGAAGCATGATGACCCTGAGGGCAAATTCAGCATTGGCCATGAGTTAGACCCCCTTTCTTTTTGGTCTCATTGTACAAGACAACAAGGTACTCTACAATAGAATATTATCCTGTTCGCATGGGATTCGTTCCTTATAGGGGTCTTTTGTCTTCCTTGCTTGTTTTTGAAGATAGTAGTAGAGTAAGGATAGATCGATGTTATTATTGGAGGTTTCTGACTTTGAGAAATTATCATACCCATACATTCCGCTGCAATCATGCAGAGGG
>JAAYOK010000083.1 GCA_012520355.1 Bacillota bacterium
GCATGGGGAATTACCTTTACGTTCCCCTTTACCTCAAACTGACCCGTAAGACGGATATCCTGCGATGAACTACCTACCTGCACTTGGAACTCACCGGGTTCAACGATTAAATTCATATTCTTATCATAGAAGGCGATTTGATCCGAGGATAACTTGAAACAAACCCTCTTGCTCTCCCCTGGTTCCAAATGAATACGCCTAAATCCCTTCAGCTCTTTCACTGGACGAACCAAGGAGGCGAAGAGATCAGAAATGTAGAGCTGCACCACTTCATCCCCAGCCACTTCCCCAGTGTTGATCAGATCAAACTCCACCTCGATCTGGGAAGCACCCTTGACTTCTTGCGGCGTTACGGAGAGGTTCTCATAGGCAAAGGTGGTGTAGCTGAGCCCAAAACCAAAGGGATAAAGGGGCCTATTATCGTCAAAGATGTACTTGCGATTTGTCGCCATATGGGTTCGATTGTAGTGCACAGGGAGCTGACCCACACTCCTGGGAATGGATACGGGAAGTTTACCGCCGGGATTGAAATCACCAAAGAGGACATCAGCCACGGCATGACCCGCTTCTGAGCCTGGAAGCCATGCTTCAATAATAGCCGGAATATGCTCTGCAATCCATTCTACGGCCAAAGGACGACCATTGACCAGAACGACAATCGTGGGGGTATTAGTGGCCCGAATAGCCTCAACAAGTTCCTGCTGCACACCAGTTAAAGTCAAGTCTGTGCGGTCATGGCTCTCCCCATCAGGCTCTGTCACGGTGCCTTGCTTCGTGAAATCCACTTCTGAGATACCTTCTTCCGCATTCACGAGCCCTGATAGACCCGATTTGCCTCCGATCACCACAATGGCGTAATCGGATTGCTCAGCCGCTTCAACGGCCTCGGCAAGTCCTTCCCGATTGTCACCCATGATGTCGCATCCTTCAGCATAACGGATGGTCACATCAGGACCAACTTTGGCCTGAATACCCTCGAGAATACTCACTACAGGAACTGCATCTTCAGGGCTGTTGACATGGGCACTGTAGGCATAGTCGCCTAGGACATTTCGAGTACTATCCGCGCTAGGCCCAATCACCGCGAAGGACTTACCGCTCTTAGGTAAAGGCAAGAGTTTGTCTTCGTTTTTCAAAAGTACCATACTCTTACAAGCAGCTAAACGTGCTAATCCCCGCTGATATGGGGTCTCAAACACCGACAGGGTGTTCGAGGTATCCACAAAGGGCTCATCAAAGACACCCACTTCAAATTTAGCCCGTAGGTGTCTACGAACTGCGAGATCCACGGTTGCCTCAGAAATGAGTCCTTGCTGAACTGCGTCAATCAGTTTCTCTCCATAGCACTCTGTTTCAGGTAGTTCAATGTCGAGTCCAGCTTCAAGGGCAATCACGCCAGCCATTTGCAGGCTTTCAGCAATCCGGTGTTCGCGGTGTAGCATGCCAATACTGTAGTAATCAGCCACCACGATGCCGTCAAAACCAAGTTCGCCCCGGAGCAGATCGGTCAGTAACTCTTTGGAAGCTCCACAGGGCTGACCATCTATAGAATGATAAGCATTCATTACAGAGCCTGCCCGGGCTTCACGAATCGCTGCCTCATAGGGGAACAAGGCCACCTCTCTGAGCTCGCGCTCTGACATGTTCACCGGAGCATGGTTTAAACCGCCCTCGGGAAAACCATGACCTAAAAAGTGCTTTAGGGTGGCAATGATCCCGGTGCGTAAATCGTTGCCCTGGAGTCCCCTCACATAGGCCACCGCCATGGCTGCTACAAGATAGGGATCTTCGCCAAAGGCCTCCTCCACCCGTCCCCAGCGGTAATCACGAATCACATCGAGCACTGGAGACAGGGCTAGATGCCCACCGACAGCCCGAATTTGCTTGCGAATTTCGGTGGTGATTTGTTGCATCAGATCGGGATCGAAAGTGGCTGCCATACCGATGGATTGAGGATAGGTTGTGCCTCCTTTGGCCATCAAACCGCTCAAACACTCCTCATGAAGCAAGGCCGGAATACCGAGTCTGGTGTTCTCTAATAAAAACTTCTGCACCTGATTACTGGCCCGGGCTGCCACCTCAGGGTCTTGACCACTGGCCCCGGCAATCCGTGTAATCTGTCCAACACCGTTTTTTAGTAGCTTTTGGGCCTGAGCTTTGATTAGATTACCTTTGGCATCAAGCAGACGCTCTGGCCCCATACCGCTTAATTGTGCCACCTTTTCTTCTAAGGTCATACGGCTCAAAAGATCCTCGACCCGAGCTTGAACTGGTGCCTTACTGTCTTGATACAACAAATTATCCATCTCCATCACTCCTCATCGCTATACTCCAAAACTACCATGGTAGCCATACTAAACTTTGACTCCTTTACCAAATATCCTCTTTTGTTGACAAAACGTTTCCACCTTAGGGTGAAATGGTGCAAAAAAGCCTCCCTACGAGGGAGGCTCAACTCATGATCAGGGCTTGATGACAATCAGACTAATATCATCATGTTGTACCTTGGAGTGCCTGAGTACACTATGGATTAGACCATCGCAAATACCGTCTGCATCATACTCTTTATACCGTAGGAGAGTTTGGGCGATACCATCGATCCCAAATTGCTCATTGCGCTCATTGCGGGCCTCGGACAAACCATCGGAAAAAATGACTAAGATATCGCCTACTTCAAGCTGGGTGGCGGCAGAAGGATACTCTGCATCGGCCTTGACACCTAGGGCAATACCTGTCGATGGGAGGGCGGCTACTTCCTGGGCCTCCCTGCGGAACAGGAGCGGCTGAACATGACCAGCGCTTGTATATAAGAAACGCCTCGTAGAGGGCTCAAACATTCCGTAAAATTGGGTGACAAAGGTATTGAAATGAGAGATCTCCGACATGAAATAGTTATTTAAATCAAAAAGAACTTGGCTTGGTGCCAGGGTTGACTTGACCATCAGTCGGAAAATCGTACGGGCCATTAACATCACAAAGGCCGCTGGCACTCCGCTACCCATGGCATCGGCTACGGTTAAACCAATGAGACCATTGGGAAACGTGAGCACATCCACATAGTCCCCACCTAACTCGTAGACAGGGAGTGTTCGAAAGGCCAAGGAAGAATCCGCTTCGAGCCTTTTAATCTTCGGCATCAGTTGTTTTTGCAGAAGTTGCGCCATCTGTAGCTCCCTGGTCATGCGTTGTCCACTAAATAAGTCACTAGAGAGGATTACATCAACAAGCTTTCTTACCACGGACAAGACTTCGCTGAAACACCGCAACTCCTCTTGGGAAAAGGACTTGGTGGACCAAAACATCAGAGTCAATTGGGATCGTCCATCAGGAATGGGAGATCCCCAACAAGAAAGAGTACTTCCCTTGCTCAGCCGTACCTTACTATGCAGTTCC
>JAAYOK010000084.1 GCA_012520355.1 Bacillota bacterium
CTTTCACCTCCGTGTGTTTTGCCTTCTGGATTCTTAGCCCGTTTTTACTACCGTAACGTGACCGCTATCCTTAAAAGCAATTTGCTGTGTCTCTGCACAGCGGTCGCGACTGCCCGTCGCGCAAAAAAGCCCTGATCGATTGATCAGGGCCAAACTCTAGGAATCAAAGAGGGACATTTGTTGGCCCCCAGTTCTCCCCATGGCAGTTTGATAAAAGTGCTGAAAGAGGGCAGCGTATGTCTTGGCGCCGATGGACTCTGTCTGACTGATTTTCCAGAATCGGTCGAAAGGTGCATTTTCTCTCAGAGCTTTCTTTTGCCTGCTATTGAGCCTAACCAAGCTCGAAAGCTGTTCGGTGCTTGTGGCATGAAAAGCGTCGAGCATGACTTTCTCAACACCCTCCGCGTTTTCTTTCGTGTCAAGGCAGATATAGACGTCAATATCCAGGCCAGAGAGGTAGTGCTCCATGCGTTGCTTCACTTCGTTCCAAGCCAAGCCACCATGACTCGTTCCTAGTTTGGGAAAGGCTATTGAGGTAATCCCCTGGGATGTGTAGGTTTTGCAAAAATGCTCCAAGCCTTGCTCAATCCAGGAAAGCTTGGAAGGATATTTAAAGTGTGCCTTCGTTGGGAAGTTGACAATGATGCGTCCATCTTCATGTTTGAAGTAGTCCACTTTCCCCGTGACAATCTGCCTGTCCCTGCATTTTGTAGCATAGTCCTCAAACATTTCTGGGTACCTTAATTTGAACTCCAAAGCTATCCCTGCACCCATCACGCCTACGCAATTTACAGTGTTGACCAAGGCCTGGGTGTCTACATTGAACACGGTACCTTCCGAATATCTAATCATGCTGGTTCTCCCTCCACAGAGCACTGGGAATGTCGTTCATAAAATACTCTATTCTCGCAATCTTCCTGCCCTCTGCTGGTGTTAGGTAATACGTGTAACGGTTGTGAACGGAATCTGACTCCATGCAGATTCTATCCGTCAACTCTATGAGCTCTTCTTGCCCATGGGCATCTTTTAGCACTAACCTATGAGAATACTCCTGCGGCTTGGCATGAAACTGCAAGGTGATTTCGAATTGTTCTCCATTCATGTAGATGGCGTAGTTCTCTAAGTAATTCCTTTCCATCTTCTGGTTAGAATTGAATTTTTCTTTGTTCACTACATATAAAGGGTTGTCACCTAGGAGCAAGATTGCACGCTTGCGATCCGCCTCACTTCTAAAGACGATCTGTTTTATGTACTCCACACCGATCTCTTCTGGGACCAGGAATTCCGCGTTTCGCTTGCGGATCTTGGCCTCTTTTTCCACATCGCGCCCATAAGCCATGATCTGATATTCATCGGTCAGTATGGGACCCCGTTCAAATATCCCTGACCAATCAAAAGCAAGGGCCTCCTCCACATTCGTGGTAATGTTGACTCGCCTGCTTCCTCCGCAACCATTTGCGAAGGCAACATTCGGATGTTCAATGATGGCCTCATCAAATAAGAGGAGGACGGGAATGGGCATGTGAGGATCATCATTGAGACGCTTTATTCCTTCATTTCGGAAAAGTGTTGGCGTCTTTTCTTTATAATAGAACCGAACATAATCCATTACCTCTGTAGCCGTCTGCCCAATAACGTCTTGGTCCGCGGAGTCGGTAAATGGCAACCCCATGCGCTTCACCTTTGATCGACACAGGAGCTTGCCCATGTCCATGATACTAAGGAAGTTTCCGAAATCGGTATAATGATGAAACCCGTCGAATTGGTATCGATCCTTAAGCAATTTGATCAGTGCTCTTTGCAATTTAAAACGTGCTTTCAATATGATTTCATTGCCGAATTGGACATACTCGGGCCTGCGGGCCAAAGTATCAACTGGCTGCCCTACATCATCATGTTCAAAAAACAACCATTCACCCATATGTGTAATGGGTAATCTTAGCACCTTCTTTGACGCAATCTCTTGACTGAGCTCAATGGTAATCATACTCTCATCCAAGCCCGTAATGCATCCTAAAGTCGGTCCATTCCTGTGGTATAGATTCCTTCCAACATAAAGAGTGTTCTTCATAGATAGCCACCTCTCATTGGATTTGCATCTCAGGATATTTTCCGAACCTATGCCCAAGGACTTTCCTCAGGCATAGGTCATAAGAACTAGACATGGTCTAGGCTGAGCGCAACTTGTGCGTCTTCAGCCGTTTTAGGTAATAGTCTTGTGCTTCTTGTTCCTTTCCTATCAGCCACTCATCCCTCGTGATCCTGCGCACTTCGTGAACCCCATTATTCTTGACCCCAGGCATGTCCTTTGCTAGAACATAGACCCCAAAGCATGTTGCGGTTACATCACATTCTAGATATCTGGCCACGCTCACTTCCCGGCCTCTCCCAACATGTCCATAACGGCAAACAACTTTCCAATACGTATGCTTCAAGTAAGCACCCCTCTGCTTGGATTTTTGTCTACGCTACGTCCTCTTGGTAGCTATCAAGGATGAGTGACTCATGCGGAATGCTCCCAATTTCACCTTTCGTATCTAGGCACTGGCTACTCTAAAACCAATTCTTCCTGGCTCTGCTCTGGAGCCAATCTGCGTCCTCAGGGCCTGAATGTCCGAGGGCTGAATTAGAGTGAGGGACTGCTCATGCGAGCTCGTCCAGACTCTTGTGGCCAAGGCACACTTGGCCCGTTCAAACAGGGAACGAACTGTACGTCCATTGGCAAAGGTTCGATCCCTTGTCTGATGGAGTTTTTGTAGTAAGAACCGAAGTTCCCGATCTGCCTCTAAGGATAGCTCGTAAGCTTCATCCTGGCAGAGTTTATGGAAAATGGCTAGAAGTTCATCCACCGTATAGTCGGGGAACTCAATCTCGAACTGGATGCGAGATTTCAGTCCGGGGTTCATGGTTAAGAATTGCTCCATCTCATGGACGTAACCGCTAAAGATAACGGTGAGGTTATCTCGGTTATCCTCCATTTGCTTCACCAAGGTGGCCACCGCCTCGTGACCAAAGTCAGATTCATGCTGGCGGTTAAGGCTGTAGGCCTCATCAATAAAGAGGACGCCACCTTTGGCCCGCCTAATGACATCTGCTGTCTTCTTGGCCGTATGACCTACATACTGGCCTACCAACTCTTCCCTGGAAACCTCGACGAGGTGCCCCTTGGTCAAGAAACCCATATCCCTCAGAGCCCTAGCGACGATCCTGGCCACGGTGGTCTTACCGGTTCCTGGGGCTCCCACAAAGGCCATATGTGTACAGATGGGGTTAACAGGTAGACCCGCGGCTTTGCGCTGCTTTTCCAAATGAACTAAGGCCAGGAGCTCCTGGATTCGAGTTTTTACCTCAGTCAAGCCAATGAGAGTTTGCAGTTCCTCCAGGGGATTGGCCTCGGCGACAACTGGTGGCTGGCTCGGGCACTTAAAATGCCCTGCTCGCAGCGTTGTATATTCCTTCCCTTTCACCAACTGACTCGTGGGATCGGCATACGATGCGAACATGGCCTGTTCAATCACACTTTCCACCGTGCGCATCGAGGCGAAATCTGCCTCTTGGCTCGCGCCCCTGATCACGTCGTTAAAGACCGGTATCGCCTCAGGTGCCAGTTTAAACCTACGCTTTGCCGCATACTTGCGAGCGTACTTAAGATAGTCTTGGTCTGTATATGTAGGCAGTTTCAGAGTAAAATGAACGCCCGCCATCAAGCCCACGTCTTGGAGCAAAGTTTGACCATGGCCCTGGTCCACGCTGAAGATCACATTGTGTTCTAGCATAATCTGTTCAACCTGATGCCAAAAGTAGCACATGGCTGGAAAATTTCGGCGTTCTTCATTAGGTAGAAGACGGTTCACGGAACCGAAGTAGATCGATGATCTTGAGCCAGGTGCTTCGCCCTGACTATGGAGCCAGGCGTCCAACCATTCCATCTCCCGCTCAGCTAGATCCATGGGGCTTGTGGCTAAACCATGGAGTTGTAAGATTTTGCCCAATAGTGCTGCCACACGTTTCTTACCACCACCTGGAGCCCCTTCTATCAAGAAGTGTAAAGGGCGGCCATGTTTGAGACCATGTCGTTGATTATGGGTTTTCATTGCCTCTAAAGTCTGAGAAATCAGCCGTAACTGTTCTTTGACCCCCTCCATGCCAATAAGGGAGTCCAGCTCTTTTGTAATATCCGCCTGAGTAACGGGCAAGGCCACGGCTAACTTCTGCGACATGAGATTCTCGATAATCAGCACTCCTCTCAAATTTACCAAGTGAAATACAGAAACTACGTTTGAGAAAGTCCTGGGTGACAAGGGATGCATTCCGCTATTCTGTTGTCAAAGTACGAGTACACGCTTGTCCCACCTTTAGGGGGACAAAAAACGAACCTCTCCTGACTACCAAGAAAAGCTCGTTTCGTTGTGTTTATTCCTATGTTAGCTGGTTCTTCCCCGAGGGGAGTTCTACGTCTGTTTACTGCGAAACACAATAAATAGTATATCACAGGATGGCAATGAAAAGCAAGAAGTATTTTTAACTTTTTTACAAAGTGATGCGACAGCTTATGACGCATCCATCTGTTACCGCAGGAACATCCGGAGAAGCTTCAACTTGCGTGGACTGTCATAGGGAGGGTACCGCAGGGGAATATCCCATCGCTTCGCCCCCTTGACAACCCCTTTGCCATGGGTGAAGGTTGTAAAGCTTTGTCTACCATGATAACCACCCATACCGCTCTGTCCCACGCCACCAAAGGGGAGGCTCAGATTGGCCACATGCATAATGGTGTCATTGATGCACCCGCCACCATAGGAAAGGCGTGTAGTAACCAGTTGTTCCATTTCTTGATCTTGGGTAAAAAGGTAGAGGGCTAGGGGTTTTTCCATCTTGACTAGATGTTCTAGCATTGTATCCCTTTGGTCATAGGTGATGATAGGAAGAATGGGGCCAAAAAGCTCCTCTTGCATCACAGGACAATCCCAAGTCACCTGATCCATAATGGTGAGTTCCACCCTGCGCTCTTTGGGATCACTCCTACCCCCGAAGACAACCTCCCCTGTTTCTATCAGCCTGGTCAAGCGCTCAAAGTGATGTTGGTTGACAATCCGGGGGACCTCTTTGTTCGTTAACATATCCTCACCCAAGAGCAGAGGAATGACTTTTTTCATTTCCTTAACGAGCTCGTCTTTGACGCTACTGTGGACTAAGACATAATCTGGTGCAACACAGGTCTGACCCGAGTTGATGCTCTTTCCCCAGATAATTCGCTTGGCTGTTAAGGCCAGATCCGCGGTTTCATCCACAATACAAGGGCTTTTTCCGCCTAGTTCCAAGACTACTGGTGTGAGGTGTTTTGCCGCCCGTGCCATGATCTCTC
>JAAYOK010000085.1 GCA_012520355.1 Bacillota bacterium
AAGGCTGGGCTCCACCCATACCGCCGAGCCCCGCCGTGAGAACCAGGCGGCCCTGGAGTGAACCTCCAAAGTGCTGATGGGCGAGTTCTGCTAAGGTTTCATATGTACCTTGCAGGATACCCTGGGTACCAATGTAGATCCAGCTGCCTGCAGTCATCTGGCCGTACATCATCAGACCCTTTTGTTCGAGTTCGTTAAAGTGGTCCCAAGTACCCCAGGCAGGAACCAAGTTCGAATTGGCAATCAAGACCCTAGGCGATTGGGGGGTTGTGCGGAAGACACCCACAGGCTTACCCGACTGGACCAATAAGGTCTCATCATCTTCAAGAGTCTTGAGTGTACGCACGATAGCTTCATAACTCTCCCAATTGCGTGCGGCGCGACCACTACCTCCGTAGACCACAAGATCTTCGGGCCGCTCCGCCACTTCTGGATCGAGATTGTTCATCAACATTCGTAGCGCTGCTTCTTGATGCCACCCCTTACAATTTAGCTCTGTTCCTCTTGGTGCTTGAATCATTCCGTATACCTCCTATTCTATGCTTCCAATCACTTTTTCCACTGTTTCTTTGATTTTCCCTGTGACAACCAGCTCTCGAACCAAGGTGATCTCTGGTTCTAAGAAGCGATCGTTTTTCAAAGCGGGCACATGCGTCCGCACAAGATCATAAACGGCTTTGGTCGCAGGGGCTAGTTGGCTCCTATCCCTGTATTCAAGAGCTTGACAGGCACAAAGGATCTCAATGGCTAAGACATTCTGCACATTCGCCAAAATTTGCAGTACCTTGCGAGCTGATATGGAGCCCATGCTGACGTGGTCTTCCTGGTTGGCAGAGGTGGGAATCGAGTCCACCGATGCTGGGTGTGCCAGCACTTTGTTCTCTGACACGAGGGCGGCCGCAGTATACTGGACAATCATATAACCCGAGTTAAGGCCACTAGCCTCGGACAAAAATGGTGGTAATCCGCTCAGCTGTGGATTGACTAGGCGTTCAATCCGCCGTTCTGCGATGTTGCCGATTTCCGCTAAAGCAATCCCTAAGAAGTCCAAGGCCAAGGCCACCGGTTGGCCGTGAAAGTTACCGGCAGAAATCACGTCTCCATTTTCTGGAAACAAAATGGGATTATCGGTCACGGAGTTGATTTCCGTTGTAAGGACGCTCTCCACATAGCTATAGGCATCCTTCGACGCCCCATGGACCTGAGGCATGCAGCGCAACGAATAAGCATCTTGGATTCTCTCATGTTCTTGGCTATAGACCAGGCCGCTTCCTGCTAAAATCTTCCGGATGTTCTGAGCTGTAATTATCTGGCCGCGATGCTGGCGCAAAGCATGAACCCTGGCATCTAAGGCATTGGGAATCCCACAGAGTGCTTCTAAGGTTAGGCTACCAGACACATCTGCCGTCTTCAGTACCACATCACCATCATGTAAAGCCAAAACTCCTTGGGCAGTCATGGCTTGTGTACCATTAATTAAAGCCAGACCCTCTTTGGCCTCTAATGAAAGAGGGGTTAAGCCCGCCTTTTCCAGGGCTTCACGGCCAGAGCACAGCTGCCCTTGATAGTAGGCCTGTCCCTCACCTAAAAGTACAGCAGACATATGCGCCAAAGGCACCAAATCTCCACTGGCCCCAACAGAGCCCTGGCTGGGAATGTAGGGTACCACATCCCTGTTCACCAATTCGATGAGAAGCTCAATCACTTCAGGACGAATTCCAGAGTGCCCTTTCATGAGCGCGTTCGCCCGCAAAATCATCATCGCTTTCACAACCTCAGGTGAAAAAGGTTCGCCTACCCCACAGCTATGACTCAAAATCAGGTTCCGCTGCAACTCAGCGACGTTTTCTCCCGAGATGGATGTGTTCGCCAAAAGGCCAAAACCAGTGTTAATCCCATAAATGGGTTGACCTTGCCGAATCAACTCCTGAACGAGTTCCCTGGCCTTGGCTACCTTTTCAAGTTGGGATGCATCTAAGGTCACCGGCAGTCCCTGCCGAATGCAACTTACCACTTCATGACCAGACACATCCGAACCACTTAGTTTTAGCATAAATCTACCCCTTACGTCCTATAATCGATTCCCTACTTTATTCCACATCCGTATAACATAGTCCTTGCAGGTTTTGCCCTATGTTGCCTAAGAAGGAAGAATGAAAAAATGTGGGTAAACTAAGTAGAATAAAACAAAGTGTTGCAAAATTAGTCGCTATACGTTAAAATAAAATTAGATGTTTTCACAGTGGAAGAAAGTTGGTGACCTAGATGACTCGCCACATTAGTAGTACGAGATTAGTGCGTACATACAATGCTTCTACCGTACTTCGCACCCTCTATGAACATGGCCGATGTTCCCGTTCAGAATTGACGGAACTAACAGGTATGAGTCCTGCCACCATCACCCGAATCATCCACGAGCTTCTCCAACAAGGCGTCATCAAAGAAGGAAGTCATGGCAAGTCTACAGGCGGCCGACGCCCCATTTATCTTCACATTGATCACACCAAGTTATATATAGCCTCAGTGAAATTATTGCGTGACGATTTCGTGGTTGCCCTCTTTGACTTAAAAGGGCAATTGATCGCAAAGGAAAGTTTACACGTTGAATCCCTTCCTCCCCACACACTTCTAGCCAATGTAGCTACATCCCTATTAGAGATCTTTGCATCCCTTGCAATACCCCATGAGCACATTATTGGAGTGGGAGTTTCCGCTTCTGGTATTTGCCACCCCATCGATGGAGTTGTGATCCGTTCCCTCAACTTAGGTTGGAAAGATGTACCAGTGGCAGAAATGCTCAGCCAAGCCCTAGGGATACCCGTTCTCCTCGAGAACGATGCCAATGCCTGTGCCTTAGCTGAACTCTGGATAGGAAACGCGCGGGAAACCGCAAACTCCATGTACATTAAGACTGAGTCAGGCGCCGGAGTTGGAATCATCTCTAATAAGACACTACTCACTGGGTCACGTTTTGTCACAGGAGAGATTGGGCATGTACCTCTCATCCCCGAAGGTAAACTGTGTCGCTGTGGCCAGAGGGGTTGTTTGGAGCCCTATGTCTACTTTAAAGGCTTTCAGGAAACATATCTAGAGCGAACGGGGCAAGAGCTTACACATGCCAAGTTCATTGAGCTTGTTGGAGATGGAGACGATTTTGCCACCGAAATCATAGACCAAGCCTCATCAGCACTGGCTTTAGCCTGTGCTCACTGGGGCATCATTTTGGATATCGAAGTCATCACCATCGGTGGTATCTGGGGCAGGTTTCCACAGATCCTAAAGCATTGCCAGAGCTACTATGATGCAATTTTAGAGCAATCCGTTATTCCTTCCAATGTACAAATCCTAAACTCGCGTTTTGATGACATTGCCGATCTCCTTGGTGCAGCGGGATTGGTCGTTTCTAACTGGTTTACACCCGCTTCAGTTCCCTTTGAGAGGCAAGCCTAAATTGCCAAAAAACAGGAGGTGGTGTCCTTACTGAAGTGCTGGGTTGTCCGTGATCACTATCAAAACCAACTAGGAGGTAAACGAATGCTTAAAAAGTCTACGTTAGTGCTGTTAGTTCTGCTTTTGATGGCTAGTGTGTTTGTTCCTACTACCCTTGCTGAAGAACCCATCAAGATTTCGGTTTTGAACTACTTCGACCTCACTGCTCCAGGTGCAGAAAGAGAAATCAACGAGGTTTGGTATGAGTTCTCCCTTCGCAACCCTCATATCATCGTTGAGCGAGAAGACCTTTTCTTGGAGCCATTTCACCAAAAAACAGAGGCCTATGCCGCAGCTGACAAACTTCCAGATGTAGTCTTTATGTGGCCAGGCGGGCGTTCCACATCTTTGCATACCCTCGGCTTGGTCAAGGATCTGAGACCACTCCTCGGCGACGATGCGAAGTACTACCAAGAGGCTGTATTAGCTCCCCAAGCAGGTGGATTCTTGGCCGAGTTGCCACAGACCATGACTTCCAGTCATGCACTCTATGTAAACGTGCCTTTGCTTGAGAGCCTTGGACTGTCTGTACCTGAGACCTATGAAGAGCTCGTGGCCATGGTTCCAGTCTTAAAGGCTAATGGTTTGGATACCATCCTCATGGGTGCCCAAGATGACTGGGTAATCCAATCCTGTCTCTTCTCCATGATTGTTGGTCGCCTCGTGGGCGATGAGAAGCTCTATGAAATTCTGCGCGGCGAAGCAAAGTTCACCGATCCAGAATTCGTAGGCGCTCTTGAGTTCTATGCCCAGTTGTATGAAGACGGAGTTCTCAATCGCAAGATTATGCAGACCTCCTACGCAGAAGTAAATGGACTTTTTGCCACCGGTCGCGCACCATTCTTGGTTGATGGAGACTGGAAAGTGAGCAACTTCCTCACCGACCTAACAACCGGCGAAGCTCTCATTCCCGTTGACAAACAACCTGAGTTCAAGATGACTATCTTCCCTGCAATTCCAGGCGAGATTAACAAAGCATCCTCTTCAGGTGTTGTTGGCGTTGGTTTCGGTATGAACGCGAAGATTCCAGCCGGCTCTGCTAAAGAAGCAGCAGCTTGGGAGTTAATCAAGTGGCTCCAAGGTCCAGAGGTACAGAAGATGCGTCTAGAGACCGCTGGTACGATTCCAAGCCGCATTGACGTTACA
>JAAYOK010000086.1 GCA_012520355.1 Bacillota bacterium
AGAGACTTTCGCCTGAAGCGACTTGGTGCAATACCCCATTTACAGAAGGAATCTGTAACTCCTGGCCTATGGAAAGATAGTTCTTGTTCTTCAGATCGTTTGCCGATGAAATCGTATCGACAGACACCCCATATGCCAACGCGATATCCCATAAAGTCTCCCCGGAACGAACCTTATGCACAAAGATGGCTGCTTTTTCTTGTTTCGGGTCCGGTTTCTTTTCCTCAACGACCTGTGGAGGTTCAGAAACGGGCACAGGTGCTTCCACGCGGGCGGCAACCTGCGGAACTTCAACTGCTTCAACTCCATCTGCAAGATGTACTTTTGCTGCTGTTTCTATGTTCGTATCTACTTTTTTCTCTGTGTTTGCTTCAGGTTTCGCATCTACGACCGCGTCCTCTTCAACGCTCACCAGAGCGAGCTTAACATTTTCCAAGTCTAACAATTCCATTGGACCATACTGGGGATCTCCCAAGGTTAGTTTCGTTGTACTGTCTAACTTCACCTCGGTATGGAAGGTCGTTGGCAGAGCTGGAAGATTCTCCTGGGTAGGTTGCACATGCTGTCTTACAGGTTCGCTATCCAAGTTAGCGAAGTCCTCTAAAAGATAGTCGTCTACATTAATGTAGATCAAACTATCTAAATCCCAGTCACTTCCTCCAATGTGCATTCGAGTATCCACCTGACCTAGAATACCGAAGCTGAAGATGACTGCAAATATTAACAGTACAAACCCTCGACTGCGGATGAACCGCCTCCACATGTTAAATCCTCCCTCGCTCGACTGACAATAACCTAATCAATACATTTCGACGCGTTTCAAAAATTCCCTTTTACTTATTCCGAACATTTTCGGCAAAAGTTGAGGTTGTAATCAGTTCCAAGAGCTCTGCATTGTTCTTGGTATTAGTCACGCGATCCAATACCAAATCCAACGTCTCTGCGGTTCCTAAGGAACCCATGGCCTTACGTAACACCCAAGTTGCATCGAGCTCCTCAGGAGTCAAGAGCAACTCTTCACGTCGCGTACCGGAGCGATAAATATCGATCGCAGGGAAAACACGGCGCTCAGCTAGTTTTCGATCCAAATGCAATTCCATGTTGCCAGTACCCTTAAACTCTTCGTAGATCACATCATCCATACGGCTGCCAGTCTCAACTAAAGCGGTAGCCAAAATTGTTAAACTTCCTTGCTCCTCCAACTTACGTGCCGCTCCAAAAAATCGCTTCGGGCGATGTAGCGCCGCAGGATCAACACCACCGGACAAAGTTCGGCCGCTGGGGGGAACGATCAAATTGTGGGCCCGAGCCAGACGCGTAATACTGTCCAAGAGGATCACAACATCTTTACCTGACTCCACCAAGCTCTTGGCCCGAGCTAAAACGATGTCGGCAACCCGAACATGATTCTCAGGCGGCAGGTCAAAGGTGGAACTAATGACCTCGCCATTGACTGAGCGCTGCATGTCGGTGACTTCCTCGGGTCGCTCGTCGATTAAGAGTACTATGATTTCAATATCAGGATGATTATCGGCAATGGCATTAGCTAACATCTTCAGCATCGTTGTCTTGCCGGCTTTGGGCGGCGAAACAATCAGTCCCCTTTGACCTAACCCTAATGGTGATAATATATCCATTAACCGCATGGAATAATTCGTCGGGGTCGTCTCTAAATGAAGGCGTTGGTTAGGGTAAATTGGAGTGAGTTCGTCAAAATTGGGCCGTTTCGATGCCAATTCTGGGTTGGATAGATTGATAGCTAACACACGAAGTAGGGCAAAATAACGTTCTCCATCCTTGGGCGGCCGTACCTGGCCTAAGATCTCATCGCCGGTACGCATGGAGAAGCGCCTGATCTGCGAGGGTGAAACATATACATCGTCAGAGCTCGGTGTGTAGTTGTCTACCCGGAGAAATCCATAGCCCTCCGATGTAATTTCTAAGATGCCACTAATGAAGAGAAGGTTTTCTTTCGTTGTCTCATACTTCAAGATCTCAATAATGAGATCCTTCTTACGCAAGCGCTTGAATCCTGATACCCCCAAATTTCTCGCCAGTTCCTGCAATTCGACGGAGGTCTTAGATTCTAATTCTGCGATATTCAAACATCCACCACCTTAAAAAAGGGGGAAGGTGTTGCCTTCCCCTTGATTTGCTTAAGCCCGTCCAGCTGAACCAAACAATCTCATCTTAGCCCTTGCCACTTCTTTCATGGCTGCCTTTGCTGGGCCTAAAATCTTTCTGGGATCAATTTCGCCAGGTTTTTCTGCCAAAAGATCCTTGATAGCCTGGGAAAAAGCAACTCTCAGATCGGTATCAATATTAATCTTGGTGATTCCATAAGGAACCGCTTTACGAATCTGTTCATCGCTAATACCGGAAGCACCATGGAGTACTAAAGGCACATCCGTCATGGAAGCGATCTCCTGGAGACGATCGAAAGCCAATTTAGGCTCGCCTTTGTACAGACCATGGGCGGTGCCAATGGCAATGGCCAAAGCATCTACCTTCGTCCGTTCCACAAATTCTGCTGCTTCCTTCGGATCGGTATATGATGCGTCTTTCTCGTCAACGACGATGTCATCTTCTACGCCACCAATTTTGCCGAGTTCCGCTTCTACCGAAACCCCATTGGGATGTGCAACTTCGACACACTTTTGGGTAATCGCGATGTTGTCTTCATAGGATAGTTGAGACCCATCGATCATCACGGCCGAGAAACCATGACGCACACATTGCACCACTTGGGTAAAACTTGTTCCATGGTCCAGATTGAGAGCTACAGGAACTTTGGCTTTCTCCGCAGCTACACGGGCCATACCAGCAATGTACTCAATACCCGCGTACTTAATTCCGCCTTGGCTTGCTTGGAGAAAGACAGGAGAGTTTTCTTCTTCCGCAGCCTCAATAATCGCCTGGAGAATCTCCATATTATTGAGATTAAACGCGCCTACAGCATATCCACCTTTTTTTGCTGCTTGAAATAACTCGCTACCACTAATTAACATTTTGCCAGCCTCCTCTAGATAATAAATTAGGTCAAAGGTTTCAGCCACTCGCCCAAGAACAGCGATGTGCATGGTTCCATGACAATCTCATCGACCCGAGCAATCCGCTCTTGATGCTGCCGGGTACTCGCGCCAATTCTCACCACACTGCCACAGTAGGCACACACTAGTTCAACCTGATCGAAATAGACATCGATCCCGATGGATGAATGGTCACAGTCACAACGAATCTTATCGTGTGTTGCTAAGTCCTCTAAGGCTTTCAGTACATCCCGCATTACCTCAGGATTGGCGAAATCATCGGCCTCCAAGAAAGAATCGGCTGGCCCAGCCAAGACAACCCCAGCAACGCTAGGGGGATCGCCTAAATATCCAAGGCTTAGACCGCTTACAGGAGACAAGAGATGAATCAAAGGCATACCAAAAAACTGGTGTCTGGGTAATAAGATCCTGGCCCGATCACCTTCTATACTCAGCACATCTAATTCAAAGTGCTTGTTTAGCCTGCGCAAATGACCCTGGGAGAAACCACAATCACACATCAACTGCAGTGGTTTTTGGGAAATGGAGAAAAGTGAAAAGGTATGTTGTTGAATTCCTTGGCAAGCAGGACAGGTCAGCGCAATCGTCCTCTCGCTGTTTACAATCACGGGAACTCCTCCTATCGCGAGTATAGTTCGCCAAGAAGAAGGAATTTCCTTTGAAATCATTTCAGATTCCCAAATATATCATAGGCAACAAGAACGCCATCCTCTTCGCTCACCGCGTAGTTCACCAAAATATGGGCGATACGTCCTTGCTCATTGATCCAACACAGGGCGTCCTGAAATGCTCCTGAGGTGATGGGACGTAAGGAATCCAAGCTCGTAGGGACGGAAAAACGGAGGATTTGACAATCCCGCTCGAGGGTATAAATGGTCTTCTCACCGCTCACATCTAATAGAATTTTATGCTGTTCGGAAAAAACCTGCAACACATCCCCATGGACCATTTTCCATCCATGCATCTGACCATGGGCAGCTTGTGTAACAAAGAGTACCAAAACAAGAATAGCACTAAACTTCATCATACGCAATAACATGGCGCAAACCCCCTTTAAAAAAGAGTATGCGCCAAAATATACCATCTATTCAAACTTCTGGAGATCTAGTTTCCTTTGCGAAAATCGTCTGGGGAAAGGTCTTTCAGGAACGAGCGGAACTGCTCCATCTCAGGGTCTTCCTCGCCAGGAACCGCCATGGCATAGGGCGTAATCTTTTCGTTAACAAAGATGGGTGCGCCGGCACGCAGGGCAAGGGCAATTGCATCACTGGGCCGTGCATCAATGCGAAGTGTCTTTCCTTGTTGCACCAGGCAGACTTCTGCGTAATAAACATCGTCAGCCAGATCTGTGATAACCACCTTGTCAACTTTGCCCCCCAGGGTTAAAACCGAACTTAGCAACAAGTCATGAGTAAGTGGCCTTGAAGTCTCCATGTTCTGCAGCACAACGGCAATGGCATTGGCCTCTGCGGGGCCAATCACCAGGGGAACATAGGATTCTTCGCTTTCATCGGTGAGTATCACAACGGGAAGCAAGGTATCGCGATCGAGCCCCACAGCCTTCACATTCATTCGAAGCATAAACACACCTCCAGGTATAGAAATCAACAGGTTCCCAGGATGGCCGCGACAAAGTGTGCAAAGAGCGGATGTGGTTTTGTAGGTCGAGACTTGAACTCAGGTTGGAACAAGGTACCCACAAACCAAGGATGATCTGTCAACTCGATGATCTCAGTCAGTTCACCGTCTGGGGAGGTTCCCGCCACCCGCATACCGGCCTTGACTAGAACATCAAGGTAGTCGTGGTTTAGTTCATATCGGTGGCGATGGCGCTCTTGCACCAGGGTTTCCCCATAGGCTTCCATACTTAGAGTGCCTGCTTGAATCTGACACGGATATGCACCCAAGCGCATGGTACCGCCCAGACCTGTAATTTCAGGTTGCCCAGGCCTAAAGCTGATAACAGGATGTTGAACGGGTCCGAACTCAACGCTACCGGCATTTTCCAGCTTGGCCACATTGCGGGCAAACTCAATGACCGCACACTGCATACCCAGGGAAATCCCAAAATAGGGGATTTTGTTTTCTCGGGCATATTTGGCTGCCATGATCTTTCCTTCCACACCGCGGGAACCAAATCCTCCTGGGACCAAAATTCCATCTAGATCATGAAGGGGTCCGTAGCCACCCTTCTCTAAGTCCTCCGCTTCAATCCAGCGTAACTCAACCTGTGTACCCTGGGAAAAGCCCGCATGTCTCAGCGATTCCGCCACACTTAAATACGAATCTGGAAGTGTCACATATTTTCCTACAATACCAATTCGAATGCTGCGCTTCAACCCTTTGATGGATGCTACCAAATCGCTCCATTGCTGCAAATCTGCCTCGCCAGCCGTTAGGTTTAGCTTTTCCAAAACAATCTCATCTAAGCGAGTTTCGGCAAAACAAAGAGGTACTTCATAGATGCTTCCCACGTCGGTATTAGGAATAACCGCTTCTTCATCAATGTCACAGAACAGTGCGATCTTAGACCGCAAATCTGCGGTCACTTCTTGCTCGCTCCGGCAGACGATCACATCGGGCCTGATACCGATGGAACGCAATTCCTTGACACTGTGCTGGGTGGGTTTAGTCTTCAGTTCTTGGGCCGCGGCGATATAGGGGATGAGGGTTACGTGGACGTAGAGACACGAATCCCTTTCTAACTCGTTACGCATCTGCCGGATGGCTTCCAAGAAGGGGAGACTCTCGATATCTCCAACGGTCCCACCAATTTCCACTAAAATCACATCTGCCCCACTATCCTCGGCGACGGCATGAATGCGACTCTTAATATCATTGGTCACATGTGGAATCACCTGAACAGTGCCTCCGTTGAACTCCCCTCTCCGTTCTTGGGAAAGTATGGACCAATAAATCTGCCCTGTACTCACATTACTCTTTTTCGTCAAATTCGTGTCAATGAAGCGTTCGTAGTGGCCTAGATCTAGATCGCATTGGCCCCCGTCTTCTGTGACAAAAACCTCTCCGTGCTGTAAAGGACTCATATTGCCGGGATCCATATTTAAGTAAGGATCCAATTTCAATACACTTACCTTCAAGCCTCTACTCTTAAGGAGCATGCCTAATGATGCCACAGTGATACCCTTACCAAGACTGGAGACTACGCCCCCAGTGACGAAAACAAACTTGCTCACTCTATGTCCTCCCCTTCAACATCTACCACATGATCCTGTTCATCCACTTCATACTTGGCCATCATGGCATGATAAAAACTGTTCTGTACGATTGCTAGGAAGCTAGCCACGAAAATCAAGAGGGGTGCTGCAAACACAAGGCTCAAAGCCACCACGATTGCACTTAAGACTAGCAATACCAAAGTGGGTAATGGGTTATCCAAAACGATCAAGGCTGCTCGTTTCAATGTCTTGATCACGCCAATATTCTGGTTGACTAAAAACGGAAAAGCGAACTGGTGCAGAGCCAACCAGAAAATGATACCCCAAACCCAAAGCCCCGATAGAATCATAAACAAAGTGGTTGGATAATTTTGGCTAAACCACATGTTAAAGAGTAGGAGCACAAAGCCAAGGACTGCCAGGAGAAGCAAAATCGTTCCCCGGAGCCAATAGGCTTTGCCACCTTCCCACAAATCCTTCAAGCTAGTGTCTTCTCCTGCCAGAACACGATTCATCCGGAAGTGCACCGCACCTGTAGCACCACCCATAGTGATAAAACTAGTCACGATGGCAAGAGCAAAAAACACATCCGTCTGAAGGAAAGGTAGATACGAGAAGGCTAACATCGGTGCAAAGCCAATGGCAAACCAAATGAGATTGGTTAACATCACCTTTCCGATATGCTCATAACTGAGTTTGAATGCCCGTAGATATGTCCGCCAACTTTGCCCAAAACTCATAATTCACCATCCTTACATTTGCTCAGGAGCGTCAACACCCAATATCCCCAAGACTTTCTGCAAG
>JAAYOK010000087.1 GCA_012520355.1 Bacillota bacterium
AACCTCTCCTTTGCTACCTAATACACATAGTATACCCCTTTGGGTACGTTCATTCAATTCTTTACAATATATAGTAGTTCGCCCTTTTGCTCTCCAATGTGGTGTACTAGTCACCTAGTGCACTAATATTGTATAACATGAGACGAACCAATGTCAACGGTTTTTCTGTAATTAGAAACCGGGTGTCCATAATGGATCAACCCGGTTACAATCGCCTTCGTTATATTCCCGTTAGCAGGACCATAAAGTAGTACAAGACCAGCGCCGCTAGGACCGTCAGAATTAGGAAAGCGTCCGTATTGAGATTGGAGAAGTTCAGAACATTGAAAATTCCACCGCCGTCATGATCCAATCTGCGGTTCACAACCATCAAGCGCTTATACTGGCGTCTCCAGTCTCTGTTCAGCTGGGCTGTGAGAGAACGATACATAGCACTTACGCCACCCTCCACCAACCTGTAGGCTTTAACAAACTGATATCCTGCAACCTCAAGGCTGAGCCAACGGGGGGGCTGGTAATGAAAGATATGAGTCTTCATGCCAAAACCAAAGAAGGCTGCACCAAGTATGAGTGTAATCAGCATATCCCACACAGCAGAACTGGCAAAAAAGTCAAGGTGGGTCAGATGACTCAGATCAGATACTCCTGCACTTAGCGTAGCAGGCATGACAAAGAGATTCAGGATCAACTGGGGGTGGGTACCAATGACTAATATCACTACAGCCAAGAGAATCATCGCGCCGGCGAAGAAGGGTCCTTCGCCCCTTCCTTCCTGTACCTTTGTCTTCTGCTTGCCAAAAAACGTGAGTCCGATTAACTTCACAAAGGATGCAGTGGTTCCGATACCTACAAGATTAAAAAAGCGCTCAGACCAAACCATGATCGTGTCTCCGGTAAGAGCCGCATCAAGCACGCTATGATGGAGGAGGCTCTTGCTGATAAATCCGTTGAGACCTGGTGTACCCGTAATACCGAAGGCGGCGATTAGCATACAGACGGCTGTTACCGGGTACTTTTTCCATAGCCCACCGAGCCTATAGAGATCAAGCTCGCCGGTACCTAGATAGATGATACCTACCCCCAAGAAAAGAGCGGACTTAAACAGGGCATGGTTGAGGGAGTGAAAGATTGCTCCCGCAACGCCGTAGGCACCCTGTCCCAAGACCAAGGCGGTACCGATACCAAGAATGATATAGCCCATCTGACTCACACTGTGGTAAGCCAAAAGCCGCTTAGCATTACCCTGTAAAAGGGCGAGTCCCACGCCCAAGAGCATGGTGGCCACACCGAGAATGACAACGAGAGTCCCGAGCCAAGGTACAAGATCACCCATACCCCAATCAACCAGTTGCCCGGTGCGGATCAAACCATAAGCACCAGCCTTAATCAGAATCCCAGAGAGTAAGGCGCTCCCCGGCGTGGGTGCCACGGGATGTGCCATGGGTAACCATAGATGCACCGGAACCATACCGGCCTTGATCCCAAACCCAAAAACCAGTAAGATAATGGCCCAACCAAGCATAGCTGGGTTTGTAAGTAGTAGAGCAGGAACACCTAGTTCAGTCGTGACCCCAGACACCAAGAGTAAGGCAATGGCCCCTGCGAGGCAAAGTCCGGCAGCGACTCCGAGAAATAGGTAGAAGTATCCGGCTCGCATACTCTCCCCGTCTCTGCGATGAATGACCCAGAAAAACGAGGTCACAGTCATGATCTCAAAGAAGACCAGAAGGGTAACGAAGTTGCCAGCTAAAAACACACCCTGCACAGCCCCTAAGGTAATCAGATAGAAAACATTGAAACTCAGAGGGCGTTCTTCGTGCTGCATATAAGTATACATGTAGATCCCTGTAGCGAGCCACACAAGGGCAGTAAAGAGGCTAAATAGGGCTGATAAACCGTCAAGCCGGAAGGTCGGTGTGAATATAGCTGATCCACCAAATTGCCAGATGAACGCTTCTCCACCCCGTTGTGCCAAGTAGTTCATGACACCTGCAAGTAGGACAAGAAATCCCACAGTCATGTTCAGGAGCAATTGTCCACGTAGATGCCTGAAGCGAGGCAAGAGAGCAGCGCCTAGAAACGGAATGAGAATTAAACATAAACTCCAATACATATAATCACCTTCACCTCCCTACAAGCTAAAAAACTGGTTAACCACAGCAGAGACTAGGGGCCAAGCGAGTCCAGGCCAAAGACCTAAGACAACTCCCAAGACCGCTAGAACCAAGGTTGGGGCCAACATCGACCACAACAACTTTGTCCTCTTGCGCGGTGAGAGTTTCGCTTGCCCCGAGAAAGCAGATACCGTAAGGGGAATAAAGTAAAAAGCGTTTAAGATTCCACTCACCAACAAGACCACAAGCAGAATCCACGAATCGGTAGCAAGGCTACCTCGAAGGAGGTAGTATTTGCTCCAGAATCCGCTCAAGGGCAACATGCCAATCATGCCGAGACTGATCAGCCCGAAACTTCCCATGGTCAACGGTAGGATACGGCCCACTCCCCCGAGCTCACTCACCTTGAGATACCCAGTCTCCTCTGCCACAATCCCAGCTGAAAAGAAAAGTACGATCTTGAGCGTCGAATGAAAAATCATGTGCAGGATGGCACCTGCTAAAGCCAGAGGATGGAGCAAAAAAGCCCCGAGCAAAATGTACGCCAACTGGCTGATGGTGGAATATGCCAGACGCCTCTTGAGCACATCTTGCCTAAGTGCGATTAGAGAACCCATGAGGATCGTAAGAGAGCAAATAACAAGCAAAATGGGGCGTACTCCCATACCCTGAACACGCTCTACCCCAAAGACGGAGTACACCGTACGCAAAATACCAAAAACGCCGGCATTGACAACGGCCACTGCGTGCAAAAGTGCACTCACCGGCGTAGGTGCCACCATAGCCGCGGGCAGCCAGCCATGGAGGGGCATAATAGCCGCCTTAACACCAAAACCGATCAAAAACAGGAAGAAAACGACCACGAGTTGACCCGCCTGTACCCGGGCCAAAGCAGTGGGTAAACTGGTAAAATCAAGGATGCCACCGGTCACAAACGCAAGCATAACAATACCCGCTAAAATGAAACTAGCCCCAACCAAGCTGTACTTGATGTACTTGTTACCGGCTTCCAGTGCATCCTTGGTACCACTATGCACCACCAAGGGATAGGTAGCAAAGGTGAGCAGTTCATAGAACAAATAAAACGTAAAGAGGTTGCCAGAGAAAGCAAGACCTAGAGTAATGCCGGCGGACAAAAGGAAGAACGTGAAATACTGTTTCTGCTTGTCATCCCCAGCCAAATAACCGATGGAATAGATACTAGCAAAAACCCAGAGCGTTGAGGCAATCAGCCCATAGGTCAGACCTAAAGGATCGACTGCAAGCTTGAGGCTTAACGCAGCTATCCCCAAGCTCATCTCGGGGAACGCGCCTGAGGGAATGGCCAGGTTCAAATGCCAGACCGAAACCATGCTAAGTAAGGCAAATCCCACCACAACACCACTACGAAGGCCCGTTTCCTCTTTAGGAATACGTGCCACCACAAGAGATCCCAGGGTGGTACTGAAGATCGCGACAAGAACAAAAGCAATACTCATTATAAGACCCCCCATCGCAACAAGGTCGCTGCGGCTTCATGGGCAAGCTGTAAGACTTGGTGGGGAAATACACCAACCAAGAGAATGATGCCTGCCAAGAAGAGCATGGCCACATGTTGTACAGACAGTGCTTCGGTTTTGACCGGAGCCTGTGTGGGACGTTCGAAAAAAGCCCGGCGCAAAACGGGAAGCAGATAGGCAGCAGCTAAGAGACTACCTCCAACCAGTACGGCTACGGCAAGATAGTTGCCCTTCGCTAACGATCCCAGGAGCAGTTGCCATTTGCTCACAAAACCAGAAAAAAGAGGAATGCCAATCATGGAGAGTGAGCCGATGGTAAACACGCCGAGCGTCACAGGCATTTCAAAACCGATCCCGGCCATCTCACTGATCCGATGTTTTCCTGTCCGCTTGATGATCACGCCAGCAGCTAAGAACAGCAACGCTTTCGTTACAGCATGACTTAAAATATGCATAAAGCTCCCGGTGAGACCATTGACACTACCCAGTCCTATTCCTAAGAAAATATAGCCGACTTGGGAGACGGTGGAAAACGCTAAGCGGCGTTTCAGCTCGTCTTGTGCCAAGGCAAACAAAGCCCCCACAATAATCGCCGCCATACCCAAGAGGGTGAGGATACGTGTAACCGGGAGTTGCACAATGATTTCCTGACCCACCCCAAGGTAAAGCACCTTTAAGAGAGCGATCATGTAACCTTTAATGGCCAGCGAAGATAACACTGCGCTGGAAGGTGCGATGGCCGTGGAGTGAGCATCTGGTAACCAGACATGCAGGGGGAACAAGGCAGATTTTACGCCAAAGCCCACAGTGAAGAAGCTCAGGGCCACCCATAGGGCAGTGGGGTAGTTCTGCCAGGTCAAACGCAAGGTTTGAGCAATATAGTTAAGGTTCAGGTTTCCTGCCAAGACAAAGAGAAAGCCAATACCCAACAACACAAAACCGGAACCGATGGTGGCTAGCATCAAGTATTTGAATGTGGCAGCCACAGATTCTGCATCATTACGAGCTGCAACAATGGCGCAACTGGCAATGGTTGCTACTTCCACCATCACATATATATTAAAAATATCGCCGGTGATGGCCAGGCCGCATAAAGCAGCAATAAGGAGCAGGAACAAGGTGAGAAACCAGGCCGCCCTAGAACGGCTACCCACTTCCTCGACTAAGTCGTGGGAAGCATAGAGCATAATGGGGGTTGCCACAAGACCAATGGTAATCAAGAAAAACCCAGAAACTGCATCTAGGGAAAGCTCGATGCCCCAGGGAGCAGCCCAGCCGCCAACAGCATAGGTAAAGGAACCATGCTGCAAAATTCCTTGGGCTAGGTAGATTCCTCCTGTTAGTGCTAGACCTATCATAAAGACGGCAAAAAATTCCGCCAGACGAAATCGTCGAACTTTGGTCAAAAGTGGCATCACATAGGCAGAGGAGAGCAAGGTCACCACAATTAAGACTGGAAGATTATCACGAATTGCTAGTGGCATCGATCCCCACCTCTTTTCTTTCTCTTGTTAGTCTTGCAATCTCCCGAGCGTCTACTGTCCCGTAGGAGCGATATAACTTCGTAATTAGAGCCAGGGATAGCGCGGTCACACTGACACTTACCACAATACCCGTCAACATCAGAGCCTGTGGCAGGGGATGCACATAAACAAGATCCGGATTACCCAGATCGAGAACCGGGGCGACTCCACCTTTTACATTCCCCGCGGCAATGAACAAGACATATATGCTTCCTTCCATGATATTGATACCAATGACTTTCTTAAATAGGTTAGAGTGAGTCAAAATTGTATAAACACCGATGGCAAACAAGGCTAAGGCAAAAACATAGGGATAGTTCTGTACTATACGGCTCCCAAACTCACCCATGCTAATCCTCCTCTTCCATTAGTTCGAGAAACAGGGTTACCATGGTACTAGCTACCTTTAGGCCGACACCCAGGGTGATCAAAAGAATCAAACCGCCAGAATACAAACTACCTGGTTGTCCCACGGGAACACCCGCCCCTTTGTTCATCAAAAAGCTAGCTCCACGCAAAATCCCCACAAGTCCCATAGCCCCATACCAAAGAGCTCCAAAGGACTCGATCAGAGCCATGAGCCGCTCCGAGATTTTTTCCTCACCACGTTCTGTACCGAAAACCAAATTAAAGGCAATAATGGAAAGGCCAGTTATAATGCCGCCAGAAAAGCTACCGCCAGGGGATAGATGGCCGTGGAAGATGACGTAGAGGCCTAGCATCGTCACAAAGGGCAATACGAGCGCGATCATGCGCTTTAAGACAAAGTCTCTCACCTTTGCTCACCCTTTCCTTTCGTGCCTTTTTTCAAGACCATAAACACAGCGATAACAGCTGTAAATAAGACCGTGGTTTCAATTAATGTGTCATAGGCACGGTAGTCGATGACAATCGCGGCCACCATATTCAAGGCACCCGTATCACCCAAAGTACCGTGAACATAGCGCTCTGCCACTTCATTTTGGGCTGGTGTATCGGGAGATCCGTATAAAGGAAGCTCCGAAATAGCCACAAGCACCACCAAGCCAATACAGACCAAGAGGGCAATTGCTACTTTATTCGCCATCCTTAATCCACCCTTCTCCCAATCTTACTGATCACAGCAATCATGAGCGTCGTCATGCCAATGCCAGCTGCCGCTTCGGTAATCGCTAGATCCGGTGCACTCATCAGTAGCCAGATCAAAGCAATGGAGACGCTATATGCTCCCAGGAGGATGGCGGCATAAATCAAGTCCTTAACGTACGAGACTGCAATGGCGATCACAACCAAAAACGTAAGAAAGACGATATTCAACATATCAGCGATATGCGGACTCATAGACCACTGACCTCCCTGTCTAGCTCGGATTCTTCCACAACAATCCAGTTTCCACGGAGTAAAGCAACCTTGCTCACGTAGTGTGAGATTGTGGGATTGACAATCCACATGATAATCAGAACCATAACCAGTTTGACAAGGTTGGCAATTCCATCCATCAAGAACAACAAACCCAATGTAATACATAGTAGACCCAATGTATCTCCAAGAGACACAGCATGAATGCGGCAATAGGCATCGGGCATGCGCATTAAGCCAAAACTGGTTAAGGCGAAGAATAAGACACCAATAAAAAATAGAATGTAGGCTAGAGACACTATTTCTCTCCTCTCCTTACAACGAAGTGCACAAGTTGCTTCGGCCGGTGCTCGAGGTCGGCTGTTAATATGTCAGCATCTTCGGGTAGCAACGAACGCAAGAGTGCTAGAATCCCCACAAAGCCACAAAGGGCTAAGACGATGGCCACATCGATGTAACCTGCATTGTTACTAGAATAAGACAGGAGCAGAATAATGGCTAAGCCCTTTGTGGTAATGGCTGATGACGCTAAAATGCGGTCAACGGCCGTTGGACCAATGACAGCACGGGCAAAATCCACTAAGGCCATCACCGCTAGGAGGATGATAATAAATAAAGAGATGCTCACTTTACCTTACTCCCTTCTAGTGCTTGAATGCGTCTGACCAAACGTCCATCGGCCAGGCCTTCCCGTAGAGACCTCGTCATACCATGAACCATAAACACACCAGTATCAGGGTTCACATCAATGGTCACTGTCCCAGGAGTAAGGGTGATGGAGTTAGCCAAAATCACTCTCCCCCAGGACGTTCTCAAGTCTGGTCTGAATGTGACCACCCCTGATTCCAGTTTCGAGCCATTAAACAAGATGGTCTTTGCTACTACATAGTTACCGACAATGATTTCCCAGAGGAGAGCTAGACCAAAGCGCGCCGTGGCTGGAAATCGTTTCATTAATGATTGACTTGGGAGTAAATCAGAGACATCACGCCAAAACCAAGTGACCAAAGCTGCTAATACGATTCCCGTAATGATATGTTGCGCATCATACTCCGAAGAGAGTAAGAGCCAAAATAGTAATAAGGCAACAAAGAGAACAATTTGACGTTTATACATTTCCTCTACCTCCAATTGAATAGACCTTGTAGCCACAATCACTATATCGTTTTGTCTAAATGGAATCAAGTAAAAACATGATGAATAATGCGCGTTATATCACGATGTCATCGTTTATCGCCCCTTCCCGGAGGTTTCCTGGCCTACCTCCCACACGAGGGTGGCTAACAGGAAAACTAAGTAAAAACGAGAATGGGTCTGGGGAGAGCTTATCTGAGGGAGGAATATGGATGTGTGATACCATGGTTGCGCTTGGGAGCGCCACAAAAGATGGGAATACGATCTTTGCAAAAAACAGTGATCGCCAACCGAACGAGCCCCTACTAATGCAGCGGATACCGGGGCAAACTCATGCGGAGGGCGCCCAGGTGAAGTGTACCTATATCACTATTGAGCAGGCTAGAGAAACCTATGATGTCCTGCTCCTCAAGCCCTCCTGGATGTGGGGTGCGGAAATGGGCGCCAATGAGTTCGGCCTCAACATCGGCAACGAAGCGGTCTTTACCAAGATCAAACAAGGCCCTCCCAGCCTTTTGGGCATGGATCTTTTGCGACTTGCTTTGGAACGTACCAAGACTAGCCTCGAGGCCCTTCATCTGATCACAGATCTTTTGGCTAAGTACGGCCAAGGTGGCAACTGTGGCTATGAAAAACGTTTTGTTTATCACAACTCCTTCTTAATCGCCGATCGAAATTCTGCTTGGGTACTGGAGACGGCTGGTCCCTATTGGGTGGCAGAAAGGGTTAGAGATGTGCGGGCCATCTCCAATCGCCTCAGTATCGGAAAAGACTATGACCTAGCCCACCCTGATGTGGTGAGCTACGCAATCGCTCGAGGCTGGTGCAAGTCAGCAAGTGACTTCGATTTTGCCCGTTGCTACTCCAATGCTTTGATTACAAGATTTAGTGGTTCAAGGAGCCGACATAATACTTGTTCCGCACGCCTAGAAAGGGAGAAGGGGAAAATCACAGTAGAAACCATGATGTCCATTCTACGCTCCCATGACGAGAACATGGGCGGCAAAAACGTTTTCTCCCGCCCTTCCCTCGGTAGTGTCTGTATGCATGGCGGCGGACTGGTGGGCGATCACACGACAGGCAGTTATGTGGCTTCACTAGGTGAGCCTCGAGACACCTACTGGGTCACGGGGGGTTCCACACCTTGCATCTCGGTTTTCAAACCCTATTGGTTCACGGATAACGATGTGGCCTTTAGAGAAGATCAGCAACAAGAAGCGCTAGACTATTGGAGGTTGCGGGAGGAGTTTCACCGTCTCGTTCTCCAGAACAAGGTCTTGGAATTAGAAAAGCACCTTGGGGAAGGTGCTGAACTGGAAAGAAGTAGCTTAGCAGTGGTCGCCACTTTAACTGCCAAAACCGATCTAGACAGGTTCCTAGAGATCATGCAGCAAGCCTGGGAAGCTGAAGATAAGCTTCTCAAGACAACTGTGATGCGCAGTCGAGCAAATGCTGGTGGCTGGCGGGGAAGCCTCAGATTCAGGCGCTACTGGCAGAAGCAAACCGAGAAACTTGGATTATAAGCGTTGTAAGAGGCCCCGGGCCTCTTTTTTTGTCAAGAGTACCTCCTCCGTTCTCCCCTCACCTGCGGGTAGAATAAAGGAGATCGTATCCCCTCTGTTTTTTTTATCCTGGGTCATCTTGCCCAAGAGACCCTCTAGCAAATCTGCTGTTAGATCAAGCCTAGGATCAAATCCGCTTGCCTGAATTAGGGATTGGATCTCATTCAAGTAGTCTGGCTTGATCAAGCCCAGTTCTCGTGCCATCTGGGCTTCAAACTGCATCCCAATGAGAACAGCTTCGCCGTGGGTGTACGTATCATAAGCGGTCACTGCTTCTAAAGCGTGAGCTATGGTATGTCCATAGTTTAGCACCTTTCGGAGACCTGCCTCTCTCTCATCCGCGATCACAATTTCGGCCTTAAGCGCGCAGCAGCGTGTGATCACGTCCTCGATTACCCCTGGCTGGAGGGAAAGAATCTCCCCGATATTTCGCTGCAGATAGGTCAGGAAGTCATAATCAAGGATCACTCCATATTTGATCACTTCTGCCAAACCACTGATCAAATGCCTCCGGGGTAAGGTGGACAGCGTCTCTGTGTCGATGACGACGGCCTCTGGCTGATAGAAACTACCCACCGTGTTCTTCCCCTGGGGCAGATTGACTCCCGTCTTCCCCCCCACCGAGCTATCCACTTGGGCCAGCAAAGTGGTGGGTACCTGGACGTAGGCAATCCCCCGCAGATAGATGGAGGCGCAAAAACCGGCCACATCTCCAACCACTCCGCCGCCTAAGGCAATGATCCCCGAATCTCTCGTTACGTTGAGATCCAACATTCTACTGACAATCGTCTCCACCTGATGGAATGTCTTGGTCCCCTCCCCAGGAGGAAGAATGATCGGGTGGATGGTGGAGCCCTTCCATTTTGCTACCAGCTCTTTTCCATAGAACTCGTCTACGGTTTCATCTGTAATCAGAACCCAAACAGCCCGGGAGTCCAGGCAGGAAGATAAACCGGCTAAGATTCCTTGTCCAATCCGGATGGGATACCTACGGGTTCCAAGGTTGATTTCCAAGGTTTGGATCACAACACTACCTCCTTTAGAATCCGCTGGAAACCCGGGAAAGACACGTCGATACACGCGGTATCTCTGATCCGCACCGTATCTCGGGCGAATAAACCTGCAATGGCCAGCGCCATCGCGATTCTATGATCGCCATAGCTCGTCACATCTCCGCCCAAGAACTCGCCCTTTCCTTCCACGATCAAGCCATCTGGGAGTTCTTGGATGGAAACTCCCAGTTTGCCTAGTTCTGTCACCAAGGCGTTTAGGCGATTGGATTCCTTAACTCGAAGCTCTGCCGCGCCAGTGATGGTGGTGACTCCATGAGCGAGACTGGCCACGACGGCTAAGATTGGAATCTCATCGATGAGACTCGGGATGCATTCCGCGGTGATGGTAGTACCCTTGAGTTCACAGCCTCGAATGATTAGATCGCCAGCGAGTTCCCTATTTTCCCGGGCCAAATGTTCCACTTCGATCTGGGCCCCCATCTCCCGCAGCACATCAAGGAAACCAGTCCGCGTCGGATTCAGGCCTACATTTTCCACAACTAAGTGCGAACCAGGTAGAGCTGCCGCTGCAGCAATAAAAAAGGCGGCGGAAGAAAGATCGCCAGGAACCCGAATATCTCTTGCTTGTAACCCGGACTGAGCGATTCGAATCTGGTTGTCCTCCCTTTCGATCTGGGCTCCTAAATAGCCAAGCATGATTTCAGTGTGATCTCGTGCAGGCAAGATCTCCTGAACCGAGGTCTGACCCTGGGCATACAGTCCTGCCAGCAAAATCGCTGATTTCACCTGAGCACTGGCTACAGGCAGGGTATAGTCTATGCCTTGAAGATGTCCTCCTTGGATCCTTAAGGGGGCTCGGTCAGAAGCGTCTCGCCCTTCAACCTTGGCGCCCATGTTCCTTAAGGGTATAGCAATGCGATCCATGGGTCTCTTTTGGATTGACGTATCTCCTGTAAGCGTAGTTTCGAACTCTTGTCCCGCAAGAATACCACTTAGGAGCCGCATCGTCGTCCCAGAGTTACCACAATCAAGGGTACTCGAGGGTTTCTCTAAGCCAAAAAGCCCCTTGCCCTGAACCACAAGGGTCGACTGGTGCATCTCGATGTCTACACCTAATTGGCGCAGGCAAGCAATGGTACTCAGGCAATCTGCACCTGGCAAAAAGCCATGCACGGTGCCCTTTCCTTCGCTAATGGCTAGCAGCATCACAGCTCGATGTGAGATCGACTTATCACCGGGAACCGAAATTCGTCCTTCGATTTTTTGGGTTCTATTGATGGTCAGCACGTTGATCAACTCCTAAACAAAGAGGCCCTTTTCCTTGACGAACATTTTTTCCTCAGTTATAATAAAAGTGAAAATCGCATAGAAAATTCTTCGGGGCGGGGTGAAATTCCCCACCGGCGGTATAGTCCGCGAGCAACCAAGTTGGTTGTTGATTTGGTGTAATTCCAAAACCGACAGTATAGTCTGGATGGGAGAAGACGGGCAGAAATCCTATTCTGTCTGTGATTTTAGAGTGTATGTAAAGGCAGCCTGAAGAATTTTGGGCTGCTTTTTTCTGTATTGGTCGTTCTGACACATATTTACATCCAATTTGTTCAAATGGAAGGAGTTCATCGTATGAACAGAAGATTTATGCTCACCCTTCTTGTCATCACCCTTGTGACCGGACTCTGCATCGCAGAAGCTTCGGTTCAAGCTCAGGTTACCACCATCAATTACTGGCACTACTTGAGCGGAGACAACGCGGAGATTCACGAGCAAATGATCCAAGAATTTAATGCCCAACATCCCCATATTCAGGTTGAAGTACTGTATACGGGCAATCAGTTTGTCTCCCGGGATAAACTGCTGGCAGCCGTCGCAGGTGGTGCCGCCCCAGACGTGGCCCTTGTGGACCAATTCTGGCCCCCACTCATGGTTTCCACAGGTGCACTGGTTCCCCTCAGCCATTTTGTTGATGTAGAGGAATATCTCAGTGACTTTACCCAAGTCTCCAAAGATACGGTCACAGTTCATGGCCAGGCCTGGACAGTGCCCTTTTCCTTGAGTAACCAAATCCTATTATACAATAAAGATAAATTTCGCGAAGTTGGCTTGGATCCAGAGAGACCTCCTGCCACCTGGGATGAACTTCTGGAATATGCCACAATGCTCACTCGGGATCTCAACGGCGATGGGCGAACCGATGAGTGGGGCTTAAACTTTACAACGAGAGCAAACTTAGGATCCATGTACGCCTTTATCACCTTTATGTGGCAAGCCGGCGGCGAGCTCTACAGCGAAGATTATAGCGAAGCGACCTTTAACGATGCAGCAGCTCGTGAAGCAGCCCAATTTTGGCTTGATCTAGCCCATGAGCACAAAGTATTGTCACTCTCGCCTCCCATGGATGGATTTGAGACTGGACGCATCGCCATGCAATACTCCAGTACCTCATCCATTGCAGCCACTAAGAATAAGGTTGACTTTGATTTAGGTGTGGCGCCGCTTCCAGCCCACAAGAATCAAGTGACCGGTGTTGGCGGCAGCAGTCTTGCGATCTTCAAGACCACCCCTGAAAAAGAACAAGCGGCCTGGGAGTTTGTCAGCTGGATGTCTAGTGCAGATAACAATTTAGCCTGGAGTATGAAGACTGGGTATATCCCCCTTAGACTCTCTGTCCAAGAATCCGAGAGTTATCAGCAGTATTTGCTTCAGGAACCCCATATGCAAACAGTCTTAGAGCAATTTGACTATGCCAGAGCCCGTCCCAACACCGTAAGTTATGCCGATATCTCTCGCATCTTAGGTGTAGCCGTAGAAGAAGCCCTGTATGGTAACAGCGATCCTGGTCCTATTCTCGATAATGCTGTCAAGGAAGCAAACATCTATATTAAGGAACTCGACTAATGTCCAAAGAAGGCTCAGGTTTAAACCTGAGCCTTCAACGTTCTTCTCTTCTCTGGATTGAAGCGCAGATAGAGTAGCAAACCGAAGACATTGGTAAGGGCCACCGCCAGCCAGAGCAAACCGTAGGAATAAGTGGCCAGCCACGACAAGCCGATGGACCCCAACACGATACCTAAATCAAAGGCATTACTGAAAAAAGCGAGATCATTGGAGGCATCAATCGCGTTAACACTTACACCTGGAACCATGGCCATCAGCACAGTATTGACAAAACCGAACCCGATTCCAATGCATACAGCAGCCAGAACCATGATCGTATTTCCATTGAGCATCGTCAGAAATAGGAGCCCGATAATCAACAAGCAAAACCCAGGCACAATCATGGCTGTACGTCCGAAACGATCGGAAAGGTAGCCACTGAGGGCACCACTGAGGGTATACGTCAGGGCAAAGAGACTAAAAAAGAGACTGGCATTGGCAATCCCCACTGCACCTGCGTGAAGGGTAAAGATGGACGAAGTTGCCCCCATAATCGAAGCGGATAAAAACATGGTTCCTGAGATAACCAGGAGATCTCGGTTTTTCCAAGGGGAGTGGGGTTGGTATTTTCGGCCCATACTAGGGCCTGTGTGACCGCTTTTGCCATCAATCAAGAAGCTTAACACCATAGCCACAGCTACAACCATCATACCTCCCCAAAAGAGAGCAGAATAGCCTGCGTGATCCGCGATAAAGCTTCCCAACAGCGGACCCACAACCATACCCAAGCCAATCATGGCTGCAAATACACCAAAAAAGAGCCCACGATTGTCCGCACGAGTATTCTCTGAAAGCAGACCCTGGGCGCCTGCAACATAGCCCGCGAGCCCCAGACTTTGGAGCAAGCGTGTTACGCCCAAAAAGGCGAAGCCTAGAAATGGTTGATACAAGAGCATGACGCAAGTGGCGACCACAAGTCCGATGCGTAAGACTAAGACATTGGAGCGGCGCGTTGCCAGCTTACCAAAAAAGACTTTAAAACCAATGGAGCCAAGGGATAAAAGACCCACTATCACTCCCACTACCACTTCACTGCCGCCAAGCCCCGTGATATAAAGGGGGAGGGTCGGCACAAACATTTGATTCATCGTATGATACAAGAACGTGATCATCAATACTAACGTTAGGTCTTTAAATCTTCCCATTCTATTCTCCGCTCTACTATCTGATATTGTCCCAGAGGACTCTGTCCTAAAGGACAAAGAAGAAAATCATTAGAAAATGTAAGATGGTCCCTAGGCCAACGAAGATATGGAAGACCTCGTGGAAGCCAAATCGTTTTGGAACAAAGTTGAAAATTTTCGTAGCATAGATAACTGCCCCAAGGGTATAGGCAGCACCGCCACCAATCAGAAGGATCAAAGCTGGTTTTGGCAAGGTCTGAATCAACTGCTTAAAAGGAATAACGGCCATCCAACCTAAGAACAAGTAAAATCCTGCCGTTACGCCACGTGGCAGGCCCACCAGCCAAATCTTAAGAATCGCGCCTACCGCTGCTAAAGCCCACACTGTAATTAGCATCACCCAGCGCCAGGGATCCTCTAAACCATAGTATAAGACCGGAGTATACGTACCTGCAATCAACAAGTAGATGGAGATATGATCTAATTTCCGCAAAAAGAGCTCTTTTTTGGGAGTTGTCCGTACCCAATGATAGAGCGTGCTAGCGCCATAGAGCATCACAATACTGAGGCCGAAGATCAAGGAGACCGTCACGCCAGAAACCGTTCCCCAACCTCGCCAAAGCAAAAGACCTAAGCCAACCAATCCTGCAAGGAACATGACAAAATGGGTCAACGCGTTGACCGGTTCTTTAATCTTCATAGCATACCCACCTCCATGGCTACTCTTCCCCTTCCGGCAGGAATAATCCTGCTTTGCACCGTCACAGGAAGGACAAATTTGGTACGCTTAGAATACTGATGGTATTGGATGAAAAGGAGCTGATCGACATGATGGATCTCACCCTGATTACCTGGGCCCAACAGTTTGCTACCCCTGCCTTGACTGCGTTTTTTACCGCCATCACATCCCTAGGTTCCCTAGAATTTTACATGTTCGCCATCCCCATCATCTATTGGATGCTGGATAAGCACTTTGGCTTCCGCTTTGCCATGTTTTTCATTTTCTCCGCCTACGTTAACTCAGGAGCAAAATACATTTTTACCACCGAAAGACCGCCCCGGGAATTACGCCTTGTTGAGCAAGAAGGTTATGCCTTCCCCAGCGGACACGCCCAAGGCAGTACGGCCTTTTGGGGATTTTTGGCCCTTAAAATCAAGAAACCATTGGCCTGGGCTGTGGCGATACTCATGATCCTCTTGGTGAGCCTCTCCCGCATCTACTTAGGTGTCCATTGGCCCGTGGATATTCTCGGTGGATTAAGCATCGGCATCGTCCTCCTGGCAGCTTATACCCTCGTCGCCCGGGTTAACCTGGAAGCCATTCCCCTGGGGCGCTGGATCGTAGGCTCGGCGCTGGGAGCAGTTCTTCTCTATTTGCTTCAGCCCGTGGGTGATGGTCCCATGACGGTGGGCTTTCTGCTTGGAGCAAGCATCGGGTATCAGCTCGAACTTCGCTATGTTGACTTTACAGAACATGCGACCCTGGGCCAAAATATCGTGAAACTGGTTTTGGGCCTGTTGGTTCTTTTCCTACTACGCATCGTACTCAAGCCCCTTGTGGGCTGGATGCCAGGGGAACTTAGTTACGTAGTCCGCTACGGCGCCATAGGACTGTGGGCTACATTTGGAGCCCCCCTAGCATTTACAAAACTGGGACTTCACAAGAAACCTCCCGCGGCAAGAACAGTTTAGAAAGAGAAAGTGAGTGATCTTTATCCAACGGCGCTATTACTCCGATCCATGGTTGCAAGAACTCCATACCAAGGTCCTCGCGAGCCGGCAAGAGGGCGATGCTAACTTGGTGGTCTTAGAAGAAACCATTTTCTATCCCACAGGTGGGGGTCAGCCCCATGATTTAGGTTCGATTAACGGAATCCCCCTCCTGGATGTCTTTGAGCAGGACGGAACGATCTATCACGTCTTAGAAGAGGCGCTCCAGGGAGATGAAGCCCTATGCCTCCTGGATTGGCCCAGACGATTTGATCATATGCAACAACATAGTGGGCAGCATCTGCTCTCCGCGGTGTTCCACGATTGCTATGGTTATTCTACGGAGAGTTTTCACCTTGGTGAAGAATACTGTACCATCGATCTTGCCACGCCGAGTCTCTTAGAGAAGGAACAGCGTGAGGCCGAAGCAAAAGCGAACGACGTCATCTTTTCTGACCTAACCCTGACCCATTACACCTTAGAGTCAAGTGAACGGGATCGTGTCCCCCTACGTAAAGTGCCGGATCTTGCAGGACCGCTCCGCATCGTTGAGATCGACGGATTCGATTATTCGCCTTGCGCCGGGACCCATGTCAAAAGCACGGGGCAAATCGGCTTGGTGAAGATTATGAAATGCGAGAAATACAAAGGAATGACTCGGGTGTACTTCGTATGTGGTAACCGTGCTCTGCACGATTACAGACGCAAACAAGCGATTTGTCTAGACTTAGGCAGTCTCTTATCTGTTCCAGACGATGAGCTTTATGAACGAGTTGGCTTAGAACTTAAGCGTAAACAGGATCTGGAAAGGGAAGTCACAGAACTCCGGACTGAGCTCATGGATTTTAAGGCCCAGGACATTGTGGCTCAGAGCAAGAGTCCTTTCTTCGTAGACATGCCTACCGCTACCATCGAAGAGGCGCAGCAACAAGCACGTTCTATATTGAACCTTGCCACCGGTCTGGTGATTGTGAGCTTGGCTCAGCGGATCGTTCTCATGCACAACCAACCAGATGAATTGCACCTTGGCCAAATCGTAAGAGAAATTGCCCAACGCCTAGGTGGCCGAGGCGGCGGGAGTGCCACTAGCGCCCAAGTCTATTTCCCCGTTCTCGCAGAATACAACCAGTTCTTAGATAGACTTAAAACAGACCTTTTCTAGGTCTGTTTTCCGTTTATCGTCGATGTTTCTTCGCTCCCCTGGAGGATTTGGCAAATTTCCCGAAAAATAGGAGGTGATTCCAAAATCATGTCGAATGGGCATATTGACAAAATTTTGCCTAGAACTGTTTGGAGAGGAAAAGCATAATGTCGGTCTTCAGAGTCCTGTTTACCCTTTTGCTGGCAGGTCTGCAGATCTATGTGAGCCTGCGTCTGATCGGTCGTAGACCTACGTGGCGGAACGTGATCCCTTTTGCTCTTTTCCATGCTTCCTCTGTAGCCTTATTTGCCAACATAGTTCCCGGCGTAACATTTCAGTTTCTAGCCAGCTCCATCGCCTATTTTGCGTACTTCACGCTTGTTTTTCGCGCTCCACTTTTCCCGGATGCGCTGGTTTGCTATCTTTCCATCCAAGCCCTTAGGGCTCTAGGAGATGTCACCTTCCAACTCTTCATTGGCTTCCTGCCCATGGATGTGCAGCCGTCGAGGTTCATCGCTAGCATTGGGCCCCATTGGCCTTTTCCCATCCTGCTCATCTATTTCTTACAACAGGATGTCTACAGAACCGACAGTCAACACCTGCAACCAAGTTCCACGTTCAATAGTCTCCATTGGCTCATGGCCTTGGGGGTTCTTGCCATTGGCTTCTTCCTTGTGAACCCCGTCATTAACTCACCCTTCTGCAATGTGTTTATCGCCAGTTGCCTGATTGCTATGCCGCTCATTTGCTACGCGGTACAACGGAAGGACGAACAAACAGATAAATCCCTACAATACCATGCTCGACAATCTGCGATTCAAAAAACCGCTATCAAGACTCTACGGGAAGAGCGACATGAGTTTGTCAATGATCTCACCCTGATTTCCACCTATCTGCAAATGGGCAAGATTTCGGAAGCCTTGACTTGCCTCAACTATAGCACCGCCAAGTTGGCCGATCGCAACAATTACGCGGTCCTACCCCACGATGCTTGGCTTACGATCCTCAATTTAAAGGAACAAGAAGCCAAGCGCCGGGGACTTGATTTTCAAGTAAAGATTCAAGCAGCAGCCCCCACCTGTTTCAAGGAACAGCGTCTGCTTCCTCGGTTGATTATCAACCTTGTAGATAACGCCTTTGAAGCGGTGGCAAAAGAGCCCAACCCTCAGGTCTTCTTATCTTGGTCCCTGGCACCAACCGGCGAACGCCTGTTGGAAATCAAGAATAATGGCCCAGAGATTCCACCCTGGAACCGAGAGATGATCTTTCGTGGCGGCGTCACCACAAAAAAGAGGTCGAAGGGCAACCATGGTTGGGGCTTGGTGATCTGCAAGGAAATAGCTGAGGATCTTAATGGGTCGCTAAGCTACAAAAGCTCCCCCGGGGAAACCACCTTCAGCTTAACCCTACCCCCGGCGGACCCGAGCTGTGAAGAGCTCAAGGCTAGCTCTTAAGATAAGGAACTATAACACCAGGGGCTTTGCAAATCATGTGGGGCGGAATACTGCCTCGTACAGAGGTCAAGGGATAAATCACTGATCCCTTCCCCACGAGGGTGCCAGGGTTTAAAACTGCATTACAACCGACTTCAACCCTATCACCTACGATCGCACCAAGCTTGCGTAGACCTGTCTCGAACACCTTTCCTTCCAGCCAGACTTTGGCCGGTTCCTTGGTAGACTTAAAGTTGGAAATGATGGCACCGGCACCCAAGTGAGCACCGAGTCCCAGGATGGAATCACCAACATAGTTAAAGTGGGGTAATTGTACCTTCGAAAAGAGAATAGCCTGCTTCACTTCACTGGCATTACCCAGGACCACACCATCACCGGCGATGACATGTTCTCTGACGTAGGCATTGGGCCGAATGTCGCAATCATCACCAAAGATCGCAGGGCCAACAAGACTGGCCGTATCGGCCACTTTCGTTCTGGCCCCCACCCAAACCCCCTGACTAATCTGCCTAAAGCGACCAGGGTTCTGCTGTAGGATGGCATGAATCAGGTCGGGAATCTGAGGCAGCAATTCCCAAGGATAGCGCACCTTGGCAAAGGCTTCAGGACAGGGACAACCCTCTAAACTAAAATACTCTTCAACCTTCCACATAAAGTGACCCCCTACTTTTCCACAACTTGTTTTTGGATAAAGAGTGTGGCAATCCCCACACCCCCAACGAATAAAGCCAAACAAAGGACGAACTCAAAGCTGGTGCGGGGCCAGCCAGGAAAGACGACCCATAACGATGCGAGCATAAGTCCAAGGATGACGTGGGAGATCAGGCCCCGCCGCTCACGAAACAGCCCATGCATGACCTTGGAGACCAAGACAACTGTGGGCAGAGCGCCCATCCCCACAGGAACAAGGACGGATAAGTCCATTTGCACCAGGGCACGCAAAAGTGCTTCATAAAAGCCAAAAGCAATCAATAAGAATGAGGCACTAAGCCCCGGAATCACCAAACCTATACCTAAGACCACTCCTTGGAAACAAGAGTTCGGCACGCTTAGGGACCCCGGGCTACCTTGGTCCAAATAGCGCGGCAGATTCGTTGCCGCGAGGAGAACAATAACTCCCACCACCACGCTGACCAAGTAGGACAAGCGAAAACCCTCTCGATTGGCCATTTTCACCATGGATGGTAAACCGGCAAGAACAAGTCCAAAGAAGAAATACAAGACAGGTAGGGTGTGTTGTGCAAAGAGATACTCTAACACCCGGGCTAAGAACAAGAGGCAGACTGCTGCTCCAATCCCTAGGGGGAGTAAGAGTCTGATGTTGTCACGCCAGTCCTTAAACGGGTTACCCACCGCAGCCACAATGGGCTCATAGAGCCCTAGGACCATGGCCAGGACACCTCCGCTCACACCTGGAATCACCATGCCCAGCCCAATCACAAAGCCACTGGCCAAGCGATACCAAAAATTTTGTTCTTTACCCACTGGCCCGAACTCCTTCCAAGCCTTCTCGATCAAGAATGACAATGCGCCGCTGACCAATCTGTTCAATGAAACCAAGCTCCTGAAAGGAGGTCAGGCGGCGGCTCAAGGTCTCGCTAGTTGTTCCGATCTGGGAGGCTAGGTCGCGCTTACTCATTTCAAGTTCAATCTCCCCCGCTTCTGAGCCTAAGTCTAACAGAACCTGAGCCAAGCGCCTTTCTACCGAATGCAGGCTAATGTCCTCCAAGAGTTTTTCCGTCTGTTCCAAACGTTGACTCAACTCTTCTAGGATCTTTAGGGCAATCATGGGATACTTACCCAGTAGAGGTTTCAAGGCGGATCCATCGATGACACACATACTACTCTCTTCAAGCGCTTCGGCATAATCACCCATGGGTGAGTGACTGAAGAGGGCCAACTCTCCGAGAAAGTCGCCTCCGCGCAAGACGCGTAGCACTTGCTCTTTACCGGTATCACTCAAACGGTAGATCTTCACGCGTCCTGTATGGATGACATATAGACTATCCACCATATCATCCATGGCATAAATCACTTCGCCTTTAGCAACGGTTAGATGCCGCGTGATCCCTGCTACCTCCAGCATCTCCTCTTCACTGAGGTTATGGAAAATCGGGACTAAGGCTATACAACTAGAAGCGCTCGTATGGTCACAGTGACACTCCACATGGTCTCCCCCTCTCCTGCATTTTACATCACTATTCACCTTTGACTCCATGACTCCTGCAGTAGACCAGAATCCCCATCTCCAGATTTAATGTATGCGCTCTCTTTGTGATCAAGAATCCCCACTACAGCAAGATAGTGGGGATATTTTGACTATGATTTATCGTTGATTGAGTGGATACACTTTGCCGATGGGTAGGGAAAACATGAAACCAACACTTGGATGCTCTGCATCGCCAAGTACGTCCCTCACAGCATCCACTGTCCGCTCCACCAAATCTTCGCTATCCACAACGGTAAAGATGGTCTTGTTATAAGGGCGAGCCCCCTCCATCAGGGTTTTTAGGGAACCAAAAATCGGTAAATCCCTGGCCCTCGTACTCTGAAGAGCACTGGCCATACCCTGGCTATCGAGAATGGTTGCACCTTGAACTCCCACATCCACAAAGCGAGCTAGAATTTCGTCCAAAAAATCCGTTTCGTTTAACACCAGAAACAAAGCGTACATTCAATCACCCTCCTGTCATGACCTAACGAATGATAGAGCCCATCCCACGAATCTCTCCAGCCCTTTCAATTGCAGCCTTAGCAAGGATGGGACCAACAATTTCGTAGAGCAGAACACTGACTAAAGTAATGGCGAGAACAGTCAAGCTGATGTCCGGCAGATGATACCGCACCAAGAGTGCCAAAGCAATCGATAAACCACCCTGGGGAAGAAGGGTTATGCCCAAATGCTCCTGAACAACGGCTTCAGCCTGGACTTTTTTTGCGCCAAGCCAGGCCCCAGCTAACTTCCCCATGGCTCGGGCTAGAATGTAGCCTAAGCCCAAGAACCCCACCTGCCAGAAGACTCCTAAGCGAAAACTAGACCCAGCCAGGGTAAAAAGGAGCAAATAAAGAGGTGGGGTAAACTGATTTAAGGCAAAGAAAACCCGATTGGTGTTCTGGGTCATGTTGACCAAGACGGCACCCATCATAATGTTGGCCAAAAGGGGTGATAACGCCAACGCCTTGGCCACGCCTGTGGCGGCCAGAATCATACCTAGAGTCATAACCAAGAGTTCATCGCTGTCGCCAGCCTTTTGTCCGAGAAAAGCTAAGGCCATACCAAAAACAGCACCTAGAACTAGACCGCCACAAATTTCCAAAAGAGGCCTGCCCAGCATCTGTAGCATACCTAACTCCATCCCCTTACCCATCATACGAGCAAAGGAGATAGCGACTCCAAAAAGAACAACCCCCAAGAATCCATCTAAAGCCGAGACTGGTAATAGCATTCTAGTCACTGGCCCGTCGGAACGATACTGCCGCATCACCATGATGGTTGCAGCAGGAGCAGTAGCAGCAGCCAAGGAGGCTATGATCAGACTAAAGACGAAATCTTGCTTAAACAAAAAGAACATGGTGCAAAAGACAACGAAAATGGCACCTGCCACCTCTGTAAGGGTGATTATAATAAAGGAGGTACCAAGTTTTCGCATATCCCGGATCACAAATTCACTCCCGATTTTAAAGGCCAAAATCGCAACAGCGACCTCTACAACCATGGTTAGGAGGGTGAGATCGTTATTCGACAGGAGCTGAAAGCACGAAGGGCCGATGAGCATGCCCGCGATCACAAAGCCAAAGATATTGGATAATCGAAATGTCTTCGCTAATCTGCCCGCAAGACAGCCTACTAAAAGAACAATGGCAAGCTTAAGCAACATCTCCATGCATATTCCCCCTAGAGCCAAATATAGCATATTGAACCTACCCTGTCAAAAGAAGTGCCCCATCACCGCAAATTATGTAAGGCCTTCTCTGCGCGGTTTACAGCCTCCATGTCTGCCGATTCGCCATAGCGTGCTTCATTGTAGAGCTCGGTCAAGGCCAAAAGAGCGCCCTCGTCAAGCCCGGCTGCAGCGTCTATAAGCTCTCCTGCATACTCCCTAGGCGTTGCATCGAGGCCCATGGACACACTTCTCCCTGCCCAGAGCGCGAAGCGAGCGTAGAGGGTACGAATCCGGAGCATCGGCTCATTCCCTTTATACCATTTTCCTGGGCCAACTTGGGTTAAGGTCTTGAGTAATCCTCGAAAAACGGACTTTAAATCGTCTAGAACCTCGGCGCCAGAAAAAACCGATTCCCTGGTTTCTTGGACAAACCCTCCCCCTTCTTGCCTAGGCCTCCGGAGGATTCTGCGCAGGACAATCCACGTAATAAGAAGTGCCAGGCAAACCACGACGACCCAACTGATCCAAGTGAATTTATCCATGGTTTCTGGGCTGAGGGGGCTACTTGGTCTGGTTAGAGTCTCCTCCCCCATTATCTCATTGGCCGGAAGCTCTAGGGAGAATTCCTGTAACTCTAGGTTCTCCACCCAACGAAAGAGGGGCGTTAAAAGCCAGACAAAGGGGCGAACCACAAAGAGTAGGAGACCATCGACTATGAGTAGATAGAATCGCTGCACTAGATCTACAAAAGCCTGCCAGAACACGGGAGAAAGGAGCAGGCCTAAGGCGAGAGAAATCCCACCGACTACCAGAATAAAGAGGAAAATGGATCGGGCCAAGCCTCCATAATCTGGCTGTAAACCCTCTCCTTCCAAAGCGACCGCATTCCATATGATCAAGGAAGCTGTTCCCAAGGCAAAAAAAAGCAAGACAGCAGAGACGCCAACCTCGATTCCGAGGGCCCCTTCCAAACCCGCAGCGATAATCAAAAACAAACTGCCCAGGGCCCAGTCCAAAGCAAAACGGGCTCGCTTCGGATAGTCATTAAAACGCAGACTGACCAAGAAGCAAAGAAAGAGCAGGGGTATGAAGATGAAGAAAGGCAGACGGAACAGAGCGGCCAAGAAGACGGGGCCTACGATCCCCCCTGCAAGAAACTTCAAGCCATTCTTTCCTTTGGATGTGGCCTTCTGCACCATGACAATGGAAACTAGCAAGGTCATAAGGACCCAGACTAATCCCCAGGAGAGGGGAAACTTCCAGTGATTCGAGGCCAGTTTCAGCCAGGGATGCAGCAAGATAATAAAAAGAAAACTCTGGGCCAAGGCCAGAAAAGCCGACCTAAGATAACTCCAGGTGATCAACGTCATTCCAGGGCACACCCCCTTCAATGTGCCATTCCGCCAGGCGTTTGTCTGCGGGGCCCACTTCTCTTGGTAGGCTTTCGGCTCCTTCTAACACTCGGATGATTGCAACCTTGGATCTCTGGCTTAACCTGCGCGCCAGCTTGACCAAGGTTGAATCCAGGGGGCCAGATGCGGTTGTGACAAGGACCACCGCCGTTTTGTGACCCATCTGGTGAAACATTCTTGGCAAGACCTGAGCAATGGGTTCAAGGCTAAATGATTGCAGTAGTGCTAAATTGGTGAGCTGTTGCCGGCATTGGGCCCGGCCCCGACTGGAATTATTGGGCAGGGGGCTAGTTCCGTGGGTTTGCGACACTAAGTTCGTAACCAATTTCACTTTATACCCTGCTTCTGAATAGCTCTGAACTAAAGAGGCCACCGTCATGATGGCAATTTCCAGATGATTTGAGACAGAAGCTGTCCACCAAGGCAGGTGGGGCGGCTGATCTAAGACTATACAAACCTCTTGATCGAAGGATGGCTTCTCCACATTCACCTGGGTCTCAATATGCCTCGCAGTGGCCTTCCAGTTGATCATTCTGGCTGAATCGGTGCTGGCGTAGGGCCTTGTGCCAACGCGGTTCAACGGATCCACGAAGATCCAGCCAGATCCAGCCCGAGAGCCAAAGAGATAGGTGTCAAGCGACGAAATTCCTCCTAGAGGAACGATCTTCGGAAAGACAATCAGTTGGTTTTCAGCAAGAACCTGATGCTTTTTGTTGGAGAAAAAACCAAAAGGATCGGAATAAGCAAGGGAACCTTGCTCCAAGCGAAAGCGCCCACGGCGTGTGGGGTTGATCTCGTAAACCCGGCTTCTTCTTTCATACCAGTTGAGATGGAAGACCTCTTGAAAGATGTCATAACCCGCTTCACTGGGCTCCACCGCCTTGGCCGGAGTCCAGCTGAGCCCCGTCGAAACACTGAAGCGAACCTTTAGACCAAAAAGGGGCAAGACCTTGCGATTGGTGATGGCAAGCTGCATAGTGACGGGCCTGCCAAAATAGGTGTGACTTTGGCTTAGGGTCCGTTCTAGGGTCAGTTTGGCAAAGACAAAGTGGTTCCACAACCAAGCAACACCCATGGCAAGCAAGACCAGAAGTGAACCTAGTAAGGCCACAGTATAACCCTTTAGTCCTACGATAAGGGCGATTCCTCCGAACAGGAAGGCAAGTAAGTTGGTGCCAAACCTACGATTCATGTAAGACATCCTCAGTGGGAACTGGCACTCGGGCCAAGATCTCCTGGATCAGTTCAGCTTTGCTACTATGATAGGCACTGTCATAGGCCAAAATTAGACGGTGTCCAGCCACATAGGGGAACAAGTACTTGATATCATCGGGGAGCACAAAACTCCTGCGTTTAATATAGGCGTAGGCTAGACTCGCTCGCATCAAAGCCAATGAACCTCTCGGACTAAGTCCCAGCTGTAGATGGCGATTTTGCCTGGTAGCTTCCGCCAGCCCTGCAATATAGGCCAGGAGATCCCGAGTCAGGTGAACCTTTGTTACTTCTTGTCGCAAAGCGACAATGTCCTCGCCATGAAAGACGGGTTTCAGTTCTTGGAGTGGATCCCGCTCCTTAAAGCGGCTTAGAATCTCCACTTCTTGTTTTAACGTGGGATAGCCCATTTCAATCTTCAAAAGAAACCGATCGAGCTGGGCCTCGGGTAGGGGAAATGTTCCTTCGAGTTCCAAGGGGTTTTGCGTGGCAATGACCAAGAAGGGCTGGGCAAGGGGAAAGGTTGTCCCCTCAATGCTTACCTGCTGTTCCTCCATGGCCTCGAGTAGACTACTCTGGGTACGGGGCACCGCTCGGTTGATCTCATCAGCCAGGAGAACATGGGTAAAAATCGGGCCAGCACGAAACTGGAACTGCCCGTCTTTTTGGTTATAGAAGTAAATCCCTGTGATATCTGCAGGCTGCAAATCCGGAGTGAACTGAATCCGCTTAAAGTCGATTCCCAAGGATCGAGCCAGGGCGTTAGCTAATTTCGTCTTACCTACGCCCGGGACATCATCGATTAAACAATGACCCCCCGCCAGCAGGCTTGTTAACAAGAGTTCGGTGACCTCGGCCTTACCGATGATCACTTGACTGATATTGTCTGCCAAAAGCTTCAATCTGTCGTTTGTCATGTTGTTCTCTCCGTTTTCGATTCCATCTGTTACCAAGGCTACTTCCACCTTTTTCTACGAAACCCTCCCAGAAATCAAAGAGGTAAACTCCGCCCTATAGCGAATTGTATTTGTTGCACTGAAACTCAGGAGGGAGTAACACGTTATGGATAGACTGAAACAGATTGAAACCTTTCTATTGGATCTTGATGGGACATTTTACCTAGGGGATCAACTCTATCCCTGGTCATTGCCATTTGTGAACGCCTGCGAGCAATTGGGCAAGCGTTTTATCTTTGTCACCAATAACTCGTCACAGAGTGGGGACTACTATGTGGAAAAAATCCGTAAGATGGGAGCATCCATCACGGCTGATCAGGTATTTACCGCCGGTCAAGCCACAATCTTCTATCTGAAAAAATACAACTATCCCAACAAGATCTACCTTGTTGGAACCCCCGCGCTGGAAAAGGAGTTTAGTGAAGCAGGTTTTGTCTTGACAGAAAAAGACCCAGAAGCAGTTGTCCTGGGCTTTGATCTAACGCTGACATATAAAAAATTGGAGCTTGCTTGTTCGTTCATTCGGCAAGGTCTCCCCTTCATTGCCACGCATCCTGACTTTAACTGCCCCACTCCCGCGGGACCGATTCCAGACTGTGGTGCCATGATCGCCTTGATCACTGCATCAACGGGAGTTAAGCCAAAGGTCATTGGGAAACCCAATCCCGAGATGATTGAAGCCCTCCAGGCCAAATATGGGCTGGATGATCCCAGCACAGTGGCTATGGTGGGAGATCGCCTCTATACCGACATCGCCATGGGTGAAGCGGCCGGGATTAATAGTATCTTAGTCCTCAGCGGTGAAACCCAGCTCGAAGATGTGCACACATCCGATATCCAACCCGATGTCATCGTGGAAAATCTCGGCGAAATCACAAAGGCATTTCTGTAGACTCGCCGGGGTGGAGAACGTCGTGCCTCAGTTCAGCCAGGGATTGACGGAGATTTTTCAGGCTGGCTTCGGTACCAAAATGGGCATCTTCAAGACCGGTAAATTCCAATGCAATCCAGCCTTCATAGCCTTGCGCTTGTAATGCTTGAAAGAGTTTTTTCAGGGGTACCAATCCCAACCCCACAACGCAACCGACGTAGATTCCGCTTTGTGGTTCTTCATCTTGATGTGCGAGGCGCACATCAACAGCGCGCACAAGGGCAATGTGATCTTTGAGGCACTCTGCGGCCTCCAGGGGATCTTCACCGGCCACAAGGCTATTGGCCATATTGAAGCCCACCTTCACCTGAGGATCTCCAATCCTCTCGAGGAGCTGAGCTAATTGATGGCTTTGGAAATTGGCACTGGCGGGGTTTTCTACAGTAAGAGTAAGTCCTGAGCCGTGGATGGCTGGCAAGACCATTTCCACCAAATCCAAAATCAGTTGCTCAACATCACTGGCGACGACTTCTGGTTCAAAGACCTCACCGACAATCTGAACATACTGAGCACCCAGGAGCTTGGCAACGGCCAGCTCCTCCTTGATCGATTCTAAGACCGTTTCACGCTCCTGTGGCTGCAAAGGTTTCGTTGGATGATGGATATCATAACAGGAAACTTGCAGACCTGTTTCCCTTAAGACATCCTGCAACTCCGTGATCTTCTCATGGGAACCTCGGACATACATATCGTCAAACTCTACGCCATCCACGGCCAGACTCGCCGCGTACTTAAGAAAATCAATGACGCCCATTTCCTCCTGCAGGAGTAAACCATGGACACTCCGCATACTTATTGCAACCTGCACAGACCTCACTCCTCGTATATTAAGATTTGAGAGATCATTTAGAATCGTTATCTCTCATTGAACCT
>JAAYOK010000088.1 GCA_012520355.1 Bacillota bacterium
ATAATCCGCGCCTTGAAATGACTTGACGGTGATTGCGTCTGGATCAACACCTTGGGAACGCAGAAAACCGAGACCCGCCTTGGTCAGATTTCCAGCCTGGTCCTTGCCGATATTGAGAGGTGGTCCTTTAATTTCTTCCACCATATCTTCTTGTTCTGCCTGGAGATCGACAATCTGCAGGGCTAAACGGCGTGGAGTACTAAAGGATTGCATCCCACCCCAAGTTAACCTCTCTTGCTCGAGTTTCTTCTTCACAGCATCAACCAATTGGTCTAAGGACCTGGCGACAAAACGGGCTGGTAACTCCTCAAAACCAAGTTCCAACAAAAAGTCTTGCATTATTCCTGTCCCCCTTTGAGCATCGGAAAGCCAAGGCGTTCCCTTTCAGCAAGGTAAACCTGTGCAGCCAGACGCGCTAGTGCTCTGACCCGTCCAATAAACCGCGTTCTCTCACTCACGGAGATGGCACCACGGGCATCGAGTAAATTAAAGGTGTGGGAACACTTTAAGACATAATCATAACCTGGTAGCACCAAATTGGCCTCGATGAGGCGCTTCGCCTCCAGCTCATATAAATCAAAGAGAGTAAACAATCGTTCTGGATCAGAAGCCTCGAAATTGAACGTGGAATACTCCACTTCGTTCTGCATAAATACATCTCCATAGGTGACATCGCCCACCCATTTAAGATCGAAGATACTATCGACACCTTGAATAAAGGTGGCTAGACGTTCAATTCCATAGGTAATCTCTGCTGAAACAGGCTTGACGTCAATACCACCTACTTGTTGAAAGTAGGTGAACTGGGTAACTTCCATCCCATCGAGCCAGACTTCCCAGCCCAAACCCCAGGCCCCTAAGGTGGGAGATTCCCAATCATCCTCCACAAAACGTACATCATGTTTGAGCAGATCAATTCCAAGAGCCTCTAGACTACCTAAATATAGCTCCTGAACATGATCGGGGGATGGTTTCAAAATGACCTGGTATTGATAGTAGTGTTGGACGCGATTGGGGTTTTGGCCATAACGTCCATCAGTGGGTCTCCGGCAAGGTTGTACATAAGCTACGTTCCAAGGTTCGGGCCCTAAGGCCTTCAAAAAAGTAGCTGGTGACATCGTCCCAGCCCCCACCTCTAAGTCATAGGGCTGGTAGATGATACAATCATGCGCAGCCCAATAGTTCTGCAGTGTTAGAATCATATCCTGAAGATTCATCGTCGTTTTCCACCTTCGCTTCATGCAGATTTCATGTTTCATGTATATCAAATTGACCACAAATTGTCAATTAAGCGCTTGCAGCGTCTCTAAAAATTCCAGTGATTTTAAGGGATATTCCAGGCGATAATCAAGATATCGGCGCATCACTCGCCGCAATTCCTGTTCATTGCTGGGGGCTGGATGGAGGACCGTGATACGGGAGAGATCCCATTCTAAGAGTTTTTTCATAAGCTCCCAGGTTCCATTGGTTAAGAGCATGCTAGCTGAATCGTGGACGACACAGTTTTCACACAAGACTCCACCTTGTTCGCTGAAAAACACTCTCGTTTGGAGCTCCTCACGGCAAGACAAACAATGATAAAGCTCCGGTTCATAACCGAGTTCTCGCATCAACCGAAGTTCAAAAGCACGAGTGGCTAGACCCAAACGTCCCACCTCAAGCAAAGCTAGAGTGGCTGCAAGTAAGGGGAAGACCCTTTCAATGGGGTCTTCTTCTACCGTTAGGGCATCTAAGAGCTCTGTGATATAGGAAGCATAAGCGAGTTTCTCCAGATCATCCCGAATGGGCTGGCCACTGTTCACAATCTCGGCTTGGGCCAGATTGTGGAGACCCTTGCCGGGAAAGATGAGGTAACGTCCATGGGTGAACACCTGGGTGGGACTGAGGAGCCGGTTACGAATCCTACGAGCTCCCCGGGCCACCGTACTAAGTTTACCCCGCTCTTTGGTATAGAGGGTGACGATTCGATCGGCCTCACCCAGATTACGTACCCTAAGGACGATCCCTTCCGTTTTCCAGGTCACAGATTGTCACCTGCCATTTCCGCTGGTGGTGTGATGCCTAAATACTGATAACCTAAGGAAGTGAGACAGCGACCCCGAGCCGTACGCTGGATAAGACCAAGTTGCAGTAAAAAGGGCTCATAGACATCTTCAATCGTGTTGGACTCTTCGCCAATGGCAGCAGCCAGGCTTTCTACCCCCACGGGACCCCCGCCAAAGACTCTTTGGATGGTCTGTAGAATACGCCGATCGAGATGATCCAAACCATTGTCGTCAATTTCAAAGAGCTGCAATGCTTGCCTGGCCACCTCATGGGAGATGTGATTGTCCGCCCGTACCTGGGCATAATCCCTTACCCGCTTCAGCAAACGATTCGCAACCCGAGGTGTTCCCCTTGATCGCTTAGCGATTTCCAAGGCACCACCTGCGTCGATGGCTACACCAAGAATGCGGGCTGCCCTGGTTACAATCGCTTGCAAATCTTTCTCCTCATAGAGTTCTAAGCGACTAATCACACCAAAGCGATCCCGCAAGGGCGAAGTCAGCATACCAGCCCTTGTTGTGGCACCGATCAAAGTAAATGGGGGTAAGTCAATGCGAACCGATCTTGCACCGGGTCCTTTCCCAATCACAATATCCACAGCCGCATCCTCCATGGCCGGATATAAGACTTCTTCTACCGAGCGGCTCAGGCGATGGATCTCATCAATAAAGAGTACATCACTTTCCTGCATACTGGTTAGAATAGCGACCAAATCTCCCTGCCGTTCAATGGCTGGCCCTGATGTAATGTGAATCCCAACGCCCATCTCGGTTGCAATAATGTGGGCCAGACTCGTCTTACCCAGACCAGGCGGACCATAGAATAACACGTGATCCAGGGCCTCTCCCCGCTGTTTCGCTGCAGTTACAAAGAGCCGCATGTGTTCTTTGACTTTATCTTGCCCAATATACTCCTCTAG
>JAAYOK010000089.1 GCA_012520355.1 Bacillota bacterium
AATTCAACGCTACAATCAAATGATTGACGTAGATCATCTTGATGTGGAAGATGTAGCGCAAATCTTAGTTAAAGAAGTCGTCTTAGGTAACAGATAAATATAATCGGGTAGGAGGCTACCCATTCCACGCTGTGGGCTTCCTACATCTGTTTGCTCTACTATTCCATCCACCATTACCCCAGCTTCTAGAAACGACTTGAATGCTCTTCAGGCTTAATTCGTGGGCGATCCGGTCAAAGCACTTGGCTAAATCCATGATTTCGGGACTTTCACCCTGTAGAACATGCGCCCGCTGGGCGCACCACGAAAAAGACCCGATTTCTCTTTGGAAATCAGGTCTTTTTTTTAGGCACTTTCTCGCGCGAGTGCACCATTTGGTTTAGGCAGCTCCCCTATTTGCAGGCGATTCATATGGCAAAAATGTTCCAGAAACTCCTGAGCAAGTTCTTGCTCCGTGGACCCTTCCTTCAGCGCCAGAATATCTTGGAGGATCTGAGCCAGCCACACATTGGCGAAATAGCGATGTCTACCGCTGTTCCACGTCATGTTATTTGGATAGCGCTCGTTTTGATAGTAGTTCCAAAAGAGCAGCTTCTCCGATTCTTCCTCCGTAAGGCGCAGCCTATACTTAGAATGGGCCGGAATGTATCCATCCTCGCAGAGCTTCCCCACAAAGCCTTCTCCAACCATAAAGAGCCCAATAATCCGTCTGTCTTCTTCCGACTGATCGGGTTCTCGAGCTGTAATTAAGCAACAGCTATTCTGGTGGAGACGTACTAAACGATTGGGACTCCCCTTATGGGCCCCACTCTTTCTTAGACCTGTAAAGATAACCCCTTCGGAAAAGACCTTTTCCTGTTCGGCCTCATCACACCAAAAGGCAACTTGAGAAACAGGAGAAAGTTTGTGACTCTTTAGCAGTTCTTCACGTTCTAACTCCAACCGGCGCTGTTCTGCTTCCTCAGCACGTTGTTCCTCGAGCCTTGCGGCTTCCTTCTGCCTCTCTCGTTCTATTTTCTGCTGTACGCTGGCGATCTCCTTGGCAAGTTTGGGATCGACCAAGGTTAAGTGAGTCCCAAATACATCGGGAAAGACAAACCTCTTCAGGCCCAAGGCAAAACGCACTTCGACATAAGCATCGTCATAGGCGACAACGCTCCCTGTGCCAAAGCTCTTATGTGTTACCTGTTCATTCAGTAAATCCATTATGAGCCTCCGTATCTAGTCTTGGCGTGAAATTCCTTCTCGCCTACACTTAGGATATCATAATAGGACTCAACATGCAAATAAGGTATTGACAGAGGTATCTGTTCAGTGTAAAATATTTAATTACCCTTATACAGGAACAGATAGATATGAGATTTCCTCCGGCATTAGCAGGCTATTTAGCGCTCCGTCCCACAATGGGGACAAAAACGATGGGTGTCGTGGGCGGGCCTCCCGCAGTTGGAGCAATAGGAGGACTCTCCTGGGAGCGGATCACATGCTATTTGCTCCCTTCTAATCTCCACCTTTTCACCAGCCTCGATTTTGCCACCAATTGTCGCATCCAATGCACAAAGCCTTTGGCAACAGCGTGTTTTCAGGAGATACCGAGTATTCCACTTCCACAAGGGTAAAAAGAAAACATGAAAATAGGTGTAGGCCTTAAGAATCTCGTAGCGATCGTAGGCGCCACAGATGGGGCAGGGTGTACCCACCTCTGTGGTCAAGATTTGTGACTTACTTTGCACACCAAAGATCCCGATGAAAAACATACAGCTACCTCCCTGTGCGATACCTCCAAGCATCGAGCAAAAAGGAGAGACTGAACGTAGCGAGTTGTACCCACTGCGAACAGTCTCTGGCAGGGATTGATCTAGGTACCAAAGCTCTGCTTTGCATAACTGAAGCATGCATGACGAAACACCAACATGTGGTGGCGCCACCGCACCTGTCAATCCCTTAATCCTATCATACCCGACATGGAGAACCTCATTCTACTAAGTTATCCCATATCCACTTAGCTTACGTCTTCTTGACGGAGCAAATCCTCTTGTACGCGGATAATCATCTCTAGAACGCGCCGAGCATTGGTCTTGGAGATCGTAACCGAAAGGTTCTCAAACTCAAAATGATCCCCTTCCCTCGGAACGCGCCCCAACTCTTCAATGGCCCAGCCGCCAATTGTTGTGGCATCGGTATCATCGTCTTCGATATCAAGGATGCGAAACACCTTTTCCAGATTCGCGCTGGCCATCACCTTGTACTCGTTCTCGGCCAGTTGCTCGATCTCCTCAATCACTTCATCATGCTCATCCCAGATCTCGCCCACTAACTCCTCAATAATATCCTCCATGGTGACAATACCCAGGGTGCCTCCGTATTCGTCGGTCACAATGGCAATATGGGATTTCACTTGCTGGAGCTGGCTCATGAGAGTAGACAGCTTCATGGAGGTTGTGACAAAAATGGCTGGCTTCATAATCGTGGCTATGGAGTTTTCATCCTCAGCCAGTTCGTTATGGAAATCCTTTTGATTGATGATCCCCACCACTTCGTCAATGGAACCTTGATAGACAGGAAGTCTCGAGTAACCTGATTCACGGAAGACTTCTAAGACCTCAGCGATGGGAGCATCTTCCGCTACGGCCACCACATCGACCCGGGGAGTGACAATATCGCCTACTTCGAGGTCATCGAACTCAATCACACTGCGAATGAGTTCTCCTTCTTGCTCGTTGATTCCCCCCTCGATTTGGGCCTCCTCTACAATGGTCAGCAGTTCTTCTTCGGTAATTCCCTGTTCTTCCGTCACGTTTAGCCTTTTGGAAAGTTGGCTCGTACCCCAGGCAAAGATTAGGCTTAGAGGTGCAAACACTGTGAGCAGAAATCGCACAACAGGGGCCACTATCATGACAAATCGATCTGCGGATTCTTTGGCCAAGGTCTTGGGGAAGATCTCTCCAAAGGTCAAGACCAACAGCGTGACCACTACTGTAGATATGGTTACTCCAATATCCCCAAAACTGCGCGAAAAAATCACCGTTCCGATGGAAGCTGCTGTAATATTGACAATGTTGTTGCCAATCAGTAGCGTCGTTAGGACTCGATCGTAATCCTCCGCAAGCTGGAGAACCAATGTAGCTCGCTTATTCCCATTGGAGCTTGCGTTTTTGAGCCTAACCGAATTGAACGATGTGAATGCTGTCTCTGTAGCTGAAAAAAAGGCAGACATCATAAGCATGACACCAAGTGATGCAATGAGCGTTATACTACTGCCATCCATTTAACATAATCCCCCCATATAGTTTGACTGTTTCAGGCAAACTAACATCAGCAGAGCTGATACAGGGAAGGGACATGGGCTGATCCATGGGCAATATAACGGAGCAATAGTATCCGAATCTGCCTGTACATAGTCGACACCGTAATCCCTACGAGCACTTGGGCGCTCAAATAGCAACTTCGAGCCGGGGGTTCGTCCATATTCATCTCCTCTTCTACTAGACTAGATTATAGTATATCACAAGATTTGGCTCTTTTCCAGGAACCCCCCCTCGGTATTGATTTCCCCATCCACTCCTGCATATCTATTACCAGGAGGGATGCCCTATGTTCGTTGTCATCGTACGCAAACCAAAATTAGTACAGATCGTCCTGCTTACTCTGCTTTTGCTCTTGGTTGGAGCCTTAGCACTTTGGTCATGGCTGCAAAAACCCAATCCACCACCTGTCATTGGTCTCCAGGGGCTTTTTGCTGACCTTGTTTACAGACTCTTTGCCCCAGAGGAGATCGGCCAGGTGTGGCTGGGAACGAAGCAGGAACTTGAGGAACAACTGGGCCTGGGCAACCTTGACTATATTTTGGAAATCGACGCAGCGACTCCTGGTCTACCAAGCCGTTATATGGGTGACCTAGAGCCCATCATCATTGTGCCCTTCTTTGCCTCCTTAGAAGAAATGGACGAAGTTAGGCTAGAATCTCTCTTAGCAACAGATCCTAGTGGGGTCTTCATCTCAAACACCCTTGCTCTACCCCATTTTCCCTGGTGGGATCGACCAGTCAGCTACGGTTCATCAGCAGAAGTGATTCACCAGGTTAGGGAGGGCGCTGCAAGGATTGGGGTCATCCCTCGGGAAGACCGGGTACCATCTGTCAGGGAACTGCCCCTGGGTGGCACTCTTTCTTTGCATCGTTCCCTCTTCCTGATGCCAGGCAAGAAGAGTCCCATCCAAAAGTGGAAGGCTCGCTTCACTGGCCAGCAAGAGTTGCAGAGTCACTATCAAACGACCAAGGAAACTGTGGTCACCTTGGCCGCTGTGGGTGATATCATGCTGAATCGAGATGTAAAGAAAGTGGGTTTACAAAAAGGCTGGGAACATATCTTTGCGGAGGTGATGCCCTACCTTTCCCAGGTGGACCTGGCCTTTGCCAACTTAGAATCCCCCATCGGTGACAAGGGGCATTTTATCAACATGTTCCAAGCCCCCACAGAGGCCATTCTAGGCCTAACGTATGCAGGTTTTGACCTAGTTTCCCTAGCCAATAATCATACCCTGGACTACCACCATGAGGGTATGTTCGAAACCATGCGGCTCTTGACTGAACACCAGATTGCCTGGGTGGGAGCGGGCCAAGATATTCAGCAAGCCCGGACGCCCCTAATTAGGGAGGTGAACGGCGTTAAACTGGGCTTCTTGGCCTATACGGAGATGTGGTTTGTCCATGCCCGGGAACCCATCAGTTGGCAGGCAACTGACGATGAACCAGGTGTCGCCCCAGCAGAACTGGACATGATCTGTGAAGATATCCGTACACTACGAGAACTTGTGGACTGCTTGATCGTAAGTATCCATTGGGGTAAGGAGTATGACTCAGAGGCCAACACGGAACAAAAAAACCTGGCAAGAGCTGCTGTGGATGCTGGGGCGGACATCATTTTGGGCCATCACCCCCATGTCTTGCAGGGAATCGAGTTTTACAAACAAGGGGTTATCGCCTACAGCTTGGGTAACTTTGTTTTCGATCTCAATCTCCCCAAGACCTGGGAAACCATGATCTTAGAGTTCACCCTATCTCCTTCTGGGCCCTTAGATCTGACAATTCTACCCGCCTATATCTTCGGGGTCCAACCTAGGATTCTCCAAGACCCCCATAGGTATTCCCTCTACGAGCAAATTCGACATCTCTCTCTCGCCCTAGATTAGGTAAGATCATCCATCTGTTTCTTTACATCAGAGGATAGTACCTCTTCCAAGTTCGTCCGGCGCAGTCGTTGCCTTCCCTGATAGGATTGCTTGGCCTGTTCATAGACTATTTCTATCTCTTCTTTCAGTTCACGAGCGGACAATAATTGGCTACCGGCCCCACGAATAATCACCTGCTGCAAAGCGTCAGACGTGGCCACCACAATATCATATTCTTTCCTATGATCATAGGCGAACTTTTCAATGTACTGGTCGGCGGTCTGGGCCTCTTTCGTAAAGACCACATAAATATTATGATAGCGCTCAAGTTCCTCACGTCGCCCAGACACAGCATAGGCATCAAAGACTACAATAACTTGCCAGTTCTTCACCCCTTGGTAGCTACTCAGGGCATCAAGGAGTCTGGCTCTGGCGGCATCCAAATGGCTTTCTGCCAGTTCTTTTAGCTCAGGCCAGGCATGAATCACATTGTAACCATCCACCAGGAGATAGGTTTCCTTGGTCTTGGGAGGAACAATGGGCTTCGGCGGCTCATATCTTTCCTCGGGAGCCAGTTGGCGCCGATTCCAGCCAATTCTCTTCCCTTGATTCTTCGTCGTTTGTAGAAAGGGATAATCACCTTCAGCAAAATCAAAATCACCTGGTGTCTGAGGAAGAGGGCTCTCTAGATCGATCTCAGGAATGTCTTCTGCTAGGTAGGCTGCAACATGCATATGTCCCTTAACCTCATGCCAGGGGACAAAGAACCCTGTGCCGCGGCTACAGAAGATGGACCCTGTGGGGTTTTCCACATCTCGCTCCGAGTCATAGCCTATTCTTTCCACCACTTCTTCTGCATTGTGGCATTTTTGATAGCCCGCAAGCCGCAGGGAGAGCCTACCCAAACCCTTGGTAAAACTGGCCACCTCCTTATGGTAATTGCGCATGGTGACCACAGGGGCGCTACCGCAAAGGACTGTCATCTCACGGTCGGACTTGGCGATCTCCCAAATTCCAAACATCCGTTCAATATCGGTGATGGCCCGACCCACCATTTTTTCCGGTAGTTCCAAGGTAAACTGATACCAGGGCTCTAGAAGAATGGATTCTGCCTCTTTCAGACCCTGACGCAGGGCCCGATACGTTGCCTCGCGAAAATCGCCCCCTTGTGTGTGGGTGTTATGGGCCCGGCCTGCCACAAGGGTGATCTGAATATCTGTGATCTCGGAGCCCGTTAACACTCCCTTGTGGGCTTTTTCCTCTAGGTGGGTTAAGACCTGGCGCTGCCAATTCCGGGCTAGGACATCCTCGCTGCAGTCCAAGGCAAAGTGGAGACCGCTACCGCGTTCAGCTGGCTCTAAGAGGAGATGGACTTCAGCATAATGTCGTAAGGGCTCAAAATGGCCCACGCCCTCGACAGAGTTGACAATGCTCTCTTTATAGAGAATCTGCCCTGCATCAAAGGAGACTTCCAAGCCAAAACGTTCGGCAATAAGGCTTTGAAGAACTTCCACCTGCACATCGCCCATAACTTGGGCCTGGATTTCTTGTAACCGTTCATCCCAGACGATGCGAAGTTCTGGTTTTTCCTCTTCTAATTGCCAAAGGAGCGGTAACACCGCAGGGGGATCGACACCATTTGGTAGGGAGATCGTATAGGCCAGGACTGGCTCTAGGATGGGAGGTCTGGATCTTCGTTCAAAGCCCACACCTTCCCCTGCTCTAGCCTGGGTAAGGCCTGTAACAGCACAAATGGACCCAGGTCCCACTTCATCGACAGAAGTAAACTTCTCGCCTGAGTAGATCCTAATCTGGTTCACCTTTTCCTCCCAGGCCACACTCTTAACTAAGTCTCTGACCCGCAGACGGCCGCCAGTGATCTTAAGATGGGCCAGGCGACTTCCTTGCTCATCTCTGGAAATCTTGAAAACTCGGGCCCCAAAGTTCTCTGGATAGGCGGGCATCGCTGTAAAACGACCCAGACCTTGCAGAAATTCTATTACCCCTTCGAGTTTCAGAGCTGAACCGAAATAACAAGGAAAGACCTGACGCTGAGCGATGGCAGCTCTGATCTGCCCATCTTCGATGGTATCCTGAGCCAAGTAGCTGTCCATCAAGGCCTCGTCACAGAAAGAAAGCTCTTCATAGAAATGGTGATCGCTGCGGGTGAAATCGATGATGTTTGCCTTAAGTTGGAGCTGAAGTTCTGCCAAGAGCTCCTCTTGCTGGGTTCCAGGCTGATCCATCTTATTGACAAAGATGAAGACTGGAATCTGATAGGCAGAAAGAAGCTGCCAGAGCGTAGCAGTATGACCTTGTACACCATCGGCTCCACTCACAACTAAAACGGCATAGTCCAGGACTTGTAAAGTCCGTTCCATCTCAGCCGAGAAATCCACATGCCCCGGGGTATCCAGGAGAGTTATCTCCGCATCACCCACATCAAGGAGGGCTTGCTTGGAGAAAATGGTGATGCCTCGCTCCTTTTCTAATGTATGGGTATCGAGATACGCATCTTTTTTGTCCACGCGGCCAAGTCGCTGGGTCTTACCACTTACATACAACATGCTCTCTGATAATGTGGTCTTTCCTGCATCAACGTGAGCCAATATTCCAACGACAAGTTTTTTCATGCCTCTGCCATCCTTCGTTCTGTTTA
>JAAYOK010000090.1 GCA_012520355.1 Bacillota bacterium
GGTTTCGTGACCGATACGATTTCCCCATCGCGGGGTCCCCATTGGCACCTGCCCCAAGCTGGGTGGTCAAACCACTCTCCTGGAACCATTTCTGCATAGAGAATCCCTTGCCGAATTTCCCCCACAAAGCGAGAGGGCGTAACCTTCTTACCACGCATGGTCTTGGGACTACTAATCAGAAGTCGATTCTCGGAACGGGTCACAGCTACATAAGCGAGGCGCCTTTCTTCTTCCAATCCGCCCGCGGCTTGTCCTATCAAAGCCTTGCTATACGGCAAAGTACCTTCTACAGCACCAGCCAAGAAGACAGAGCCAAACTCCAGGCCCTTAGCGGAATGGCAGGTCGTTAGGGTCACTCCCTGCACCCCCAAGGAACTCTTCGCCCGCTTGGTGGCGCGCTCTAGTTCTGGAATTCGCGCCACAAAGTCTGAAACGCTTTCGTCACCCTCAGGCAAGAAACAGACTGTATCTGCAATCTGCTCAAGCTCCTGCTGATCTAAGCGGAACGTCTCAGCCGTCGACTGGATAAAACGATCAAACCCAACCTTGCGGCGAACATAGTCCAAGGCGGATTGGGCCTTCATGGGCAGAATTCGGGCTAAGTCAGACTCCAATTGATGCACAGCCTTCAAACCAGACTCACCTAAAGCTTGGCTCCGCAATGCCTCCAATGGTGCCATCCCCTGGGAGACTAACGCCTCTGCAGCGGCAATCACCTGTTTACTGATATAGCGGCTGGGCCGATTGAGAAGATAAAAGAGGAGATCAGAACGGGTAGGATAGAGCGCCGCCTCTAGATAGCCCAAGAGACCCCGGGCAATCCAATGCTGCAGAGTCTGGGGCTCGCCCCCGAGCACGCAAAACGGGATATTCCTTTTGGCAAGCTCCTGTTGCAGCAAGAAAGCTTGATTATTCACACGGTAGATCACCGCCATGTCCTTCCAGTCTAGCCCCTCTTTGTAGGCTGCTTCCACGGCCTGGACGATGGCTTTCGCTTCCTCCTTTTCATCTTGAGGAGCAATAAATGTCGGACGACTTCCTAGGGGCGCCTGCGATTCGGCCTCCAGCTTCTTGGTCAACCGTTCCCGATTCTGCTCAATCAGGGCTGAGGAAAGGGAGACAATCTGCTTTGTGGAACGATAGTTCGTCGTCAGTGCCACCCGCTCTGCTTGGGGAAAGTCTTTCAGGAACTGAAGCGGGCTATTAGACGCTCCCCGCCAACTATAGATGGATTGATCGTCATCACCCACTGCAAAGAAGTTATTGGTGGGTGCCGCGAGGGACTTCAAGATTTCGTACTGCAAGAGACTGGTGTCTTGAAATTCATCCACCAGCAAGTAACGGCCCGGTAATTGGGGCAGAGTTTGGAGGCGCTTGTACATCTCCACCAGCAAATCGTCAAAATCCATAAAGCCCTCGCGTTGCTGCTGTTCTTGATAGAGTCGGGTAATGGCCCGAAATTGCTTCTGATCGAGGGCAGAAGGCTGATACTTTCGGAGATCCTTCATCCGGTTGAGGGCGTTCGAACGCTCCTGGAGATAGGGTTGGAGCAGCTCGTCAGGGAGGTCCAACGCTTTAATGATGGCACCAAGACGTTTCCGCTGGTCCTCCTCATCCTGAATGTTTAGGGTATAGCCCAGCTTCGCCAGGAATTCATAGCACAAAGAGTGGATGGTCTGAATATGGAGAAGGCGAGCGGTTTCGCATCCGACCTGCTCCGTGATTCTCCCCTGCATTTCGTCTGCGGCCGCCTTGGTAAAGGTAACAATGATCAGCCGTTCAGGTCGAACCCCTACCTTGCGGAGCAAATGGACGGCCCTGGCTGTAATGACTCTGGTCTTACCGGAACCTGGCCCACTGACAACTAAGACGGGCCCTTCATTCATCTGCGAAATGCGTTTTTGGATCGGATCTAGCTGTACTGGCATCTATGACTCCCCTATCTCTTCCTTAAATAATGCGGCAGATCATGCTGCGTCTTCGCCTGATCGACTTCTACGTCCCCTTGGGTATCCCCTTTTCCTTTATGTATGTCTTGGTGTGTACGTAAGGTGATACGAAGCGCGTAAAAAAAGCCCGGCGATCCTTGGACCACCGGGCCTTCATGACATTTCTTAGAATGGTGAATCTGGGAAGTAATAGAGATGGGCATTCTCTGGCGTGACCAAGGTTGCGTCGAGGATGTACTCACCCAAGACGGAAGCGTTGGACACGAAACGCAGAGCAGTTACTTCCATACCCGTGGCGATCATGGCCGGTGGATACAGAACGTCCACAGGAATGAGGCGGTCGCCTTCCATAACTCTGGCGATCATCTCTTTCATACCAGCACCACCAACAATGAAGAGTTCCTCTTCTCTGCCAGCCTGTTTCACAGCTTCAATGACACCAAGGGCCACGTCATCGTCTTGGGCCCAAACGGCATCAATTTTGGGGAAACGTGCCAAGAAGTCCTGCATAACTTGGAATCCATCGTCCCGGTTCCAGTTAGCATACTGCCAGTCGAGGACGTTGATGTCAGTCCCTTCCACGACTTCCATAAAGGAATCGAATCTGTAGTTGTCGATCACAGTTGGAATTCCCCGTAAGACTACAATGTCACCCTTACCGCCCAGGGCTTCAACCATGTACTCACCGGAAACACGACCTAAGGCATGGTTGTCACCGGCTACGTAAATATCGGCAATACCTTCCTTAGTCAGACCGCGGTCCACGACTGTGATAAAGACGCCCTGCATCTTCAGCATTTCCACAGGATCCGTCAGGGGATCCGATTCGAAGGGGAGAATCACCAAGGCATCGATATTGTGAATCGCGTACAGATCCTCCAGTGTATTAGCCTGATCAGCGGCGCTACCAGCGGTAACTAGGATTATCTCTATGTTTGGATAGGTTGCCTTCAATCTTTCTTGCGTCACCCGAGCCCAATAGTTGATACCGCCCGTCCATCCATGGGTTGCAGCAGGAATGGACACGCCCATGACAAACTTATCTTGCGCTAAAGCTGTGGGGACAATCAACAGAGTGACAAGACACAACAAAGTTAAAGTGACAATGGTTTTCCTCATTAAGGTACGCTCCTTTCGAGTACTGTAATAATCCTTGCGTTACTGAAATCCCTCCGAAGTGCCTCCTTTCTTGGTCTGCGTTATTCTTTGCTGGTTCGCTGCAAGAGAACAGCGCCGATAATGATCAAGCCCTGAACTGCTCCGTTCAAGTACTGGCTGATCACATCAGACAGATTCAGGATATTACCAATGATGGAGAAGATGATCGCACCGGCTACCGTTCCCCAGATGCGAGCGGATCCTCCCTTCATGGCGGTTCCTCCAATAATCACTGCGGCAATGGCTTCAAGTTCCCAGCCCAGTCCCGTTGTACTACTGGCTGAACCCAAACGGGGAACATAGATAATTGTGGCTATGGCCACACAGATTCCTTGGAGGACATAGGTTAAGACACGTATTTTATTCACGTGAATGGCGGAATAATGGGCCACATCATAGTTAGAGCCAATGGCCAGTACATAACGGCCAAAGCGAGTTTTGTTGAGCAAAATGGCCCCTGCCACTGCCACCAAGCCGAAAATGATCAAGGGAATGGGAATTCCTAAAAGGGTACCATAATAGACTGGGCGGTATAAAACCCGCACGCCGAGGTTTAAGGAGAGGGTTCCCCCATCGGCTAAATAGGTAACGAGGGACCGGAAAATACCCATGGTTCCCAACGTTACAATAAACGACTCAATGCGCCCCTTCGTAATGACGAAACCATTAATCAGGCCACCTGCAATACCTAGGATCATGGACAAGCCCATAGCAGCAATGATTGTAGCCCAGGAGGCACCCCAGGTACCCACGAGGTAGTTCATGAAGATGATCATCATGCCGGAGTTAAAGGCGGCCATGGAACCAACCGAGAGGTCAATACTACCCGTTCCAATAATAAAGGTGGCCCCAATAGCAATGATTCCCGTAAAGGCGCTGCGAGTAAAGACATTGGTCAGGTTGGCCATGGATAGGAACGTTGGATTGATTGTAGTACCCAGAATCATCAGGGCGATCACCGCCGCAAAGGGTCCAATATCCTGCCAGGAAAAACGGCTCCTTAGTTCCTTAAATTTGGCTTGCCTGTCGGTGGTCAGCTCGTTCATCCACAACTCCTCCTTTAATGCCCGTAGCATACAACATGATTTCTTCTTCGTTTATTTCCTCGCCCTCAAGTTCACCGACGATGCTGCCACTACGCATCACCAGCACACGATCGCTGAGGCCAATAATCTCGCTCAGCTCCGAGGAAACGAGAATACAAGACTTACCCTCCTCCACGAGTCCGCGGATGAATAGGTAGACTTGTTGCTTGGTACCTACATCAATGCCCCGTGTGGGCTCATCGAGGATGACGATATCTGGTTCAATCTGCATCATTTTGCCCAGGGCAATTTTCTGCTGATTCCCCCCACTTAACATGCTAATCAGGGCCTTCGCTGATGGAACCCGCACTTCAAACTCTTGAATCGTCTGATGGAGGGTTGCTTCTTCCTTGTTGGCATCGAGAAAACCAAATTTGGTAAGATGACTCTGGAGAGACAGTACCGTTACATTGGGAGCTAAGGGCATGGCCATGAAAAGACCCTTCCCCTTGCGGTCTTCACTTAAGTAGACGACTTTGTTGCGAATGGTCTCGGCGTAAGAATGTCCTGCTAGGAGCTTACCCCGGTAACGGACAGCACCTGAGGTGCGGTGCCTGAGCCCCACCACACATTCCATCAGTTCTGTACGGCCGGCCCCAACAAGGCCTGCAAAGCCCAAAACTTCCCCTTCTCGCAGGGTGAAGCTGGCGTTGTTCACGTACTTAGGACAGCTCAGAGCCTGCACTTCAAGGACTGGCGGCCTTTCTTGATCAAGCTCCATTTTCGGCGGGAAAAGCGTACTCAGTTCACGCCCTACCATGAGGCGAGCCATATCGTCTTCCGAAAGATCGCTGACTTGCTCCGTGGTAATCCGGTAACCGTCGCGCAAGACAGTCACCCGATCCGCGATCTCCTTGACCTCATCTAATTTATGAGAAATGTAGACCACAGAGACTCCGTGGTCGCGCAAAGATCGGATGATCCGGAAAAGCACGTCTATCTCACTTGAGGTTAGAACTGCTGTGGGTTCATCCATAATTAAAACCTCGGAGTTAAAGGCCAAGGCTTTGGCGATCTCAACCATTTGCTTATCGGAGACGCTCAGATCCTTTACCTTCGTCCGCAGGTTGATGGTAGTGCCTAGACGTTCTAGGATCTCGGCGCTCCGTTCCCGCATAGACGGTTTATCGAGAAAGCAACGTTTGAGTAGTTCTTTGCCCAAAAAGATGTTTTCCTCAACATCTAAGTCATTGGCCAAGTTAAACTCTTGGTGGATCATGACAATACCATCTGCTTCAGCAGCACCTGTGCTGGGATACGTTGTCGGTTTTCCCTTCCTCAAAAGTTCCCCCGATGTCTGCTGGTGGTAACCGGCTAGAATCTTCACTAGAGTGGACTTGCCCGCTCCATTTTCACCGATCAGCGCATGAACTTCGCCTTTTTTCAGATCGAAGTCAACATCAAAAAGCACGGGCACTGGGCCATATGCTTTGCAGATTTTCTTGGTCTGAAGCGCCAGTTCAGCCATACGACATCCCACCCTAAATTGACAATTTAATACGATTTACAATATAATCTTCTATCTTGAATAGATATTTCCTTCTTTCTTTCCCCTTTACTTTTTAGCTACACTTATTAATTATTTAGCTTGGTTTGGAAGGGTTTCGTTGTTCATTAGCCTAATATTCATACAAAGAGTTATTGCTACGGAGGTGTAAGCATGATTGAAGGAAAGGACAGTAGGGCAAGAAGCGGTGTTCTTCGTTACGGAATGGTTGGCGGAGCCTCGGGTTCCTTCATTGGCGATGTCCACCGCAAGGGAGCCGTCTTCGACGGACAGGCAGAACTGGTAGCTGGCTGTTTTTCGTCAAATTACGAACGCACGGTGCTTACAGGCGAAAAGCTCGGTGTTGACCTCGAACGCTTGTATCGCGACCACAACGAAATGGCGGAAAAGGAAGCTGCCCGGGAAGATGGCATCGACTTTGTCATCATCGCCACTCCAAACTATGCCCATTACGCTGCCGCAAAAGCCTTCCTCTTGCAGGGAATTCACGTAGTCTGTGACAAACCCCTGACCTTTACCGTGGAGGAAGCGGAAGAACTGGAGAGGCTCGCCGCAGAACAAGGCCTCTTATTTGGTGTCACCTATGTCTACTCCCAATGCCCCACAGTGAAACAAGCCAAGCTCATGGTGGAAAGGGGCGATATTGGAGAGATTCAAGTTGTGGTGGCCGAGTATCCCCAGGGCTGGCTAGCAACAGCTGTGGAACATGAAGACAATAAGCAAGCAGCCTGGAGGACGGATCCTAAGCAGGCAGGTATCTCCAACTGTGTGGGCGATATCGGTAGTCATATTGAAAACACCGTGTCGTATATTACCGGTTTGGAAATTGACGAACTCTGTGCCCGCTTGGATGCCTTCGGAGGGGAAAACCGCTCCCTGGACACCAATGCTCACATTTTAGTGAAGTATAAGAATGGAGCAATCGGAAACTATTGGTGTTCTCAAGTAGCCATTGGTTATGACAACGGGCTGACAGTAAGGGTCTTTGGAACTAAGGGTTCCTTGGAGTGGAAGCAAGAGAGTTCGAACTATCTCAAGGTGACCAAGCTCGGAGAGCCTCCCCAAATGTACTCCAGGGGCAATGGTTACTTCTATCCAGAGGCAGCCGGAATGGTGCGCATTCCTGCTGGGCATGCCGAAGGTTACTATGAAATGTTTGCCAATACCTATTTGAAGTTCACCAGCGCTTTACTCAAGCTGAAACAAGGACTGGAACTTTCCCCTGAGGATTTGGATTTTGCCGATGCGAGAGATGGAGTTCGCGGTGTGAAGTTCATCCATAAATGCGTGGAAAGCTCGAAACAGGGCGCCACTTGGGTTAAATTCGACTAAAGGAGATGAGCAAATGACGAGACCTATTACGATTTTTACCGGTCAATGGGCTGATCTGACTTTCGAAGACGTGTGCAAGCTAATGAGCGAAATGGGCTATGATGGCCTAGAAATTGCCTGCTGGGGAGACCACTTGGATCCCAAACGGGCAGCCGAAGACCCGAAGTATGTGGAAGAGCGTCTGAACATCCTAGAACATTATGGTTTGAAATGCTGGGCTTTAGGAGCCCACCTGCCAGGCCAATGTGTTGGAGACAATTGGGATCCAAGGCTCGACACCTTTGCACCTGATCATGTGAAGGGTCAACCTGACAAAATTCGGGAGTGGGCTATTCAAGAAATGAAGTATGTGGCCCAAGCGGCTAAGAATATGGGCTGCAAGGTGGTCACGGGCTTTACCGGTTCTCCCATTTGGGGCTATTTCTATTCCTTCCCACCCACAACCGAAGAGATGGTCGAAGCAGGCTTCAACCGCATTGTGGAGCTCTGGACACCCATCTTGGATGAGTTCGACAAGCAGGGTGTACGCTTTGCTCTAGAAGTTCATCCCACGGAAATTGCCTATGATTTCTACACAACGGAAAAGCTACTCAAGCACTTTAATCGCCGTCCCACCTTTGGTCTCAACTTTGATCCCAGCCACTTGATTTGGCAGGGAATGGAACCCCATCTGTTCATTCGGGAGTTCCATGATCGCATCTATCATGTGCATATGAAAGATGCCGCGGTAACCCTCGACGGTAGAGCTGGTATTCTTGGTTCCCACATCACCTTTGGTGATACTCGCCGGGGCTGGAACTTCCGTTCCTTAGGTCATGGCGATGTGAACTTCGAGGACATCATCCGCGAACTCAATGCCATTGGCTATGATGGTCCCCTCTCGGTAGAGTGGGAGGACAGTGGAATGGAACGGGAGTATGGTGCCCGGGAGTCCCTGGAGTTTGTACGCCAAGTCAACTTCTCCCCATCCACCATGGCCTTTGACGACGCTTTGAAGAAGTAGAGGGTCTCCTCGCTTCTTGGGCCAGCGCCATTTATGAGACTAAAAGAAACCTTCGTAATTCCCCCACACAGGGAGTCACGAAGGTTTTTTATAGGGGCCTGGCCCCCGATCAATTTGGCGAATATCGCACTTTTTCATTATCAGTCAAAGTAGAAGAGTTCTTCAAACTTCTTGTCTAGGGCGATGCAGAGAAGAAGCGCCAGTTTAGCTGTGGGGTTGAACTGTCCTGTTTCGATGGAACTAATCGTGTTTCTAAATACTCCAACGAGTTCAGCGAGCCAAGAAAGACTCCGGCAAATAGGCTGATTGGAAGGGAGTCACATTGTCTTTGCCCGCCTTATGTGATATTCTATTCTTGCATTTTTCAAACGTTTTCGACCCATCTGCAAACGAAAGGTAGGCATATACATGCAAAGCCTCACAGCAACGGGCATTTGGCCACGTTTTAAGGCCAAATTCATTGGAGATCGCAGCTTTTATACCATGGCTCTGGCCCTGATTATTCCTGTTATTATACAAAACACCGTAACCAACGTGGTTAACCTTTTAGATAATGTCATGGTCGGATATCTCGGGACAAATCATATGTCTGGCGTAGCCATTGCCAACCACTTAATGTTCGTCTTTAACCTGAGCATTTTCGGTGCCTTATCGGGGGCGGGAATTTATGGCGCGCAATTTGCCGGGGCCAAGGATTGGCGAAGCTTTCGGGAAACCCTCAGGCTTAGACTCCTTGTTGCCGTAGGAATTACCGCGGTAGCCGTCATCATCTTCACACAATGGCCCACTGAACTACTTTCCTTGTACCTGGAAGGGGAAGGAAATCCAGCAGATAGTTCTGCCATGCTTGCTTTTGGATCACAATATTTAAAAATCATGCTCTGGGGACTTTTGCCGTTTGCCTTAGCCCAGAGCTATAGTAGCGCGCTGCGAGAGGCAGGCGAAACTGTTCTTCCCATGCGGGCTAGTGTGATCTCGGTCTTTGTAAACCTAGTCTTCAACTACGTCTTGATTTTTGGGAAACTGGGCTTCCCGGCCCTAGGAATTACAGGAGCGGCCATTGCAACCGTAATCAGCCGAATGGCTGAACTGGTCATCGTTGTCGTTGTATCCCATCGGAACCTGGACCGCTTTCCCTTCTTAATTGGACTCTACCGTTCTCTTCACATCGGCAAGAATCTGACAAAGAACGTCATGATCAAAGGAATGCCCTTGCTTGTGAACGAGTTTCTCTGGTCAGCGGGTATGGTTACGATTACCCAAATCCTATCCACCAAGGGCCTTGCCGTTGTGGGCGGGCTGAATATCGCAAGCACCTTTACCAATCTCTTCGGCGCCTTCTTTTTCTCCATCGGAACCGCCGTAGCCATCGTAACCGGACAGGCCTTAGGAGCAGGCGATCTAGAACTAGCCAAAGCCCAGGTTTGGCGACTTCTCTTTTTCGCCGTTTGTCTAGCCAGTGTCATCGCTCTGATCTTAGCGATCAGTGCTGGTTGGATCACCCAAATCTACAACACTGAGGTGGAAGTACGCAATCTTGCAGCCGCGTTTATGCGGGCTAGCGCCCTTGTCATGCCTTTCCAAGCCATAGCCAACTCCTGTTACTTCGCGATCCGTTCAGGGGGAAGAACCATGCTAACCATGGTCTTTGATAGTATCTATGTCTGGGTCATCTGCTTACCCTTCACGTATGCTCTGGTGGCCTTTACCAGCCTAGAAATTGAGACTCTTTATCTTTTTAGTCAGGCCATCCATCCCCTCAAAGCCATTTTGAGTGTAGCCTTCGTAGCTACAGGATTTTGGGCCAGAAACCTAGTGAGCGAAAAGGCCTAGGGGAGTCTGTGACGAATGCCTCATTGCTCCAAAATGACTTCAATGCTGTAGGCATCACCTCTTAGAATGGACTCCATGTATTCAAACAAGATTTCCTCCTCGTCAAAGGTACACCTCTCCACAACCAACACAGGATCCCCTGGTTGCGCTTGTAGCAGATGACAAAGACGCAAATCGGTCAAGACATCGGCCCGATAGATGTCGTGGGCCTTCGACGCCTTGAGATTCATTTCTCTCAAGACCGCGTATAAGGAATGGGTATCATGTACCTTTTGCAGTTCAGGCACGGAAACTAGGTTGGCAGGGAAATA
>JAAYOK010000091.1 GCA_012520355.1 Bacillota bacterium
GTGGTGGACGTTCTCTATGCGGTAATCGATCCTCGGGTGAGATTGGAGTGAGCATGCTGTGGTAATGAAAAAATTGTTGCGCAACCCCCTCTCCATGATTGGACTACTGCTCTTGCTCGGGTTTATTGTCGTGGCAGTGTTCGCTCCTTGGATAGCGCCTACGCCAGAAATGTATGCCAATAATCCTTATCGTGTGCCTCGCTATGGCTGGGGTAGTACGCCAGAACCGCCGTCGCCCGAGCACCCTATGGGCTTGACGCAAGGGAAGTATGATGTTTTCTACGGGATTGTCTGGGGAACTAGAACAGCATTTCAAGTAGGAATCATTGTCACGGGTCTGTCGTGCTTAATTGGCATTGTGATTGGGTCAACCAGCGCTTATATTGGTGGGAAATTCGATGAGGTCGTAATGCGTTTTGTCGATGTGTTTATGAGTTTTCCCTTTCTCATTGCGGCCATTGTCATCACCACCATTTTGGGTAGGGGTCTGGATAAGATTATTATTGCTCTGGTCATCTTCCGCTGGACCGGTTATGCTCGTTTGATTCGGGGCAATGTACTCCAGGTGAAACAGGAGGAGTACATCATGGCTGCCAGGGCTGGTGGAGTGGTGCACCGGAAGATTCTGGCTCGGCATATTCTGCCCAACACGATCTTTCCTGTTTTAATTCAGGCATCTATGAACATGGGCTCCATTGTGGTCACGGCTTCCACCCTAAGTTTTCTGGGACTCGGTGCTCCTGAGGGTCATGCCGACTGGGGGCAGATGATAAGCTTTGCCCGGAACTGGATTTTGGGCACCCCCGATAACCCCTTGGCCTACTGGTATACTGTGGTCTGGCCTGGTTTGGCCATTGTCCTCTTCGTGTTGAGCTGGAATCTGATTGGAGATGCGTTCCGCGATATTATGGATCCCCGCATTCAGGGGTGATGGGAAAAGACCGGAAATCCGGTCTTTTTTTGGATCCGATCAGAATCGCGGCAGTGATTATACACTTCTTGATTAAGTTCGTACAGATCACTCCTTGAATCTACGTTTTATGCCAGGACTTGGAACCGATCCACCTAACATTTCGTCGTATCGAAAAGGAACCTTCGTGCCCCCTGGGAAGTCGCGAAGGTTCTTTTGGTCTGAACAAGTCAAGAGAGTGATGAGCCGTCATTAAGAAAATGCTAAGTGCCCCTTGCCAAGTAAAGAGCCCTATGCTATCATTATGCCAATACCCCTGGGGGGTATAAATTGGGATAAAGAACGATAGGGAGGATTTGTTTCATGCTATCACTTGGTTCGAACATTCGGTATGGGGCAGCCCGGCTACAAAAATACACTTGGCCCTTTACGCTCTTGGTGGCCCTTGGGGGATTGTGGGTGCCCAGGCTCGGCTTGTTGGTGATTGCCATTATGCTAACGCTGATGGTGATGTCCTTTCTTAGGGGCCGTTATTGGTGCGGGAACATCTGTTCCCACGGCAGTCTCTTTGATCACGTCTTAGGACGCTTCAGCAAGCAACGGAACATACCGAAGTTCCTCAAGTCTCCCTACATGATCTGGGGGTTTTTCGCTTTCTTCGGTTATAACATTACTAGGCGTATTATCGCTGTAGCACAACTTTGGGGAACGAGCCAGTTTTGGGATCGCTTAGGCCTCATCTTTGTCGTCAGTTATCTCATGGTTATGGTTGTAGGTGGGGCACTCGCGGTTTTCATTCGACCTCGTACCTGGTGTACGTTTTGCCCCATGGGAACCATGGAAAAATTGTCTTATAAACTCGGCCAACTCTTAGGCGTCACCAAACGCACCGATCTTCAGGTAACGATTTTGGATCAAGAGAAATGTAGGGCTTGCGGTAAGTGTGCAAAAGCATGTCCCATGGAGTTAAGTCCCCACTTAGGGTTCACCGAGTCTCATCAGTTTTCCAGCGAAAATTGCATTCGTTGTGGAGAATGCGTGGAGGCTTGTCCATTCCAATTACTGACCATTGCTAAGACACCTGCTTAGTCAGGGGAGCTACAGAGGCCCGGGCAAAGCGTTCAACTCACCCCAAGGTAGACTTCTTGAATGCGGGGATCGGCAAAAATATCTCGAGCTGCGCCAGTCATCACAACTCGGCCCGTTTCTAAGACGCAGGCTCGCTGGGAGATGCTTAGTGCAAGGTGCGCGTTTTGCTCCACCAAGAGCACCGTCGTACCGGCGCGATTGATCGTTTGAATGATGGTGAAAATCTCTTCCACCAACAAGGGGGCTAGACCCATGGAGGGCTCATCCAGTAGGAGCAATTTTGGCCTCCCCATTAAACCCCGGCCCATGGCCAGCATTTGCTGCTCGCCTCCGCTGAGGGAACCAGCCTCTTGCTTGTGGCGCTCCTTCAGGCGGGGAAAAAGTTCGAAAACATGGTGGAGATCGTCTTTAACCTCCTGCTTATTGGTGCGGTGGTAAGCCCCAAGGAGAAGATTATCCCTCACTGACAACTCAGGAAATACTCGCCGGCCCTCTGGGACATGACAGAGTCCTAGGGCAGGTAAAGTATGACTGGGAACATGGGAAATGTCCTTGCCATCGAACTCCACCTTACCACTTGTCTTGGTAATTAGGCGGCTCAGCGTACGGAGAGTGGTTGTTTTACCGGCACCATTGGTTCCGAGTAATGTGTAGATCTCTCCACTTCGCACAGAAAAACTGATGTCGTGGAGGGCTTGAATGACCCCATAGTGCACGGATAGATGTTCTACGGCGAGTATGGTCATGCTGGTTTGCCCCCTAGATAAGCCTGGATAACCCGGGGATCATTTTGCACAGTCTGGGGGCAACCGGTGGCAATCAGTTCTCCGTAGTCAAGAACGAAGAGTTCCTCGCACAGGTTCATTACAAGTTTCATGTCGTGCTCAATGAGGAGAATACTGATCTTGAGATTATCGCGCAAAGTGCGGATTAGCCGCAAAAGAGTCTGTGTTTCCTGGGGGTTCATACCTGCTGCCGGTTCGTCCAGGAGCAAAAGGCGGGGATGGAGCATCAAGGCCCGGGCGATTTCCACCCGTCGCTGCTCGCCGTAGGGTAAGCTACCTGCCAGGCTCAGGCTTCTCTCGCTAAGACCCACTAGGCGCAGAGCTTCCTCCGCCTGAGCGGTAATCCACATTTCTTCCTGCCTAAACTTGGAGGTGCGGAAGATGCCGCTTAGCAGAGAGTATTTGCGATTCTGATGATAGGCGATTCGCAAGTTATCCAGTACGGTGAGGTTCTTAAAAAGCCGGATATTCTGGAAAGTGCGGGCAATACCCCTGCGTGCAATAAAGTGGGGTGGTTGGTTGGCGATGGGTTCGTTACCAAATTCGATTTGCCCGCTACTCACATTACAGAGTCCTGTTAGGGCATTGAACACGGTGGTCTTTCCAGCACCATTTGGTCCAATCAAAGCGCCTAGACACTCCGGTTTGAGGGAAAAAGAGACCTTATTAACTGCCTGCAATCCCCCAAAGCTGACGCAGAGGTCATGAACCTGCAGATTATTCGTGGCTTGCATGAGCTTGCACCCCTTTTAATGGATTTCTTTGGTCACCGAGTAAGCCCTCAGGGCGATAGAGCATGACTAGAATCAAGATGATGGGGTAGATGATCATCCTGTATTCCGCAAAGCCCCGGAGCAGTTCAGGGATCAACGTTAGGATAACGGCCGCGATCACAGACCCCGTGATATTCCCTAATCCCCCTAAGACAAGCATAATGAGGATATCGATGGATTTCATAAAGCCAATTTGACTTGAAGTCGGGGCCATGTACTGGAGATAATGACTAAACAAACCGCCGGCAATTCCAGCAAAGAAAGCACCCAAGGAAAAAGCTAATGTCTTGAAATACGTACTGTGTACCCCTAAAGACTCGGCGGCAATTTCATCCTCCCGAATAGCCAAACATGCTCGGCCGTGATCGGAGTTGACGAAATTGCGGATTGCGAAGACGGTCAAGATCGCGAGGAAGTAGGAGTGGCCGAATGTGGTGTAATTTGGGATGCCCGAAAAACCCCGGGCCCCTCCAACCGCTTGCGTATTGAGGATTACGACACGAATGATTTCCCCAAAGCCAAGGGTGGCTATGGCAAGATAATCCCCTTTGAGCCTGAGTGCCGGAAGCCCAATGACCAAACCCACAATACCGGCGAGGATGGCGCCTGCGAGGAGGGCAAGGGCAAATGGGGCATGAAAATTTACAGTTAGGTAGGCAGATGCATAGGCTCCCACCGCTAAGAAACCAGCATGACCTATGGAAAACTGTCCTGTAAACCCGTTGATCAAGTTGAGGCTGACCACCAACATGATATTGATGCAGGCGAGACTGAGCATCTGGACATGGTAGGATAGTATCAAGCCAGCCCTTTGAAGACCACAAACTAGCAGGTAGAAGGCGGCCAGAAGCATGCCAGAGTAGATGGTTTTGCGATTTGGTTTCATGATTTCACCTACACTTTCTCTATGCGTTTTCTGCCCAACAGACCATTGGGGCGGAAGAGCAAGACGGCAATCAAAATGGCAAAAGCAACCGCGTCCCGTAAGGTGGAAGAGCCAAAGGCTACGACCATGTTCTCCGCAACCCCCATGAGAAGTCCCCCCACAACCGCACCTGGAACAACTCCAATTCCCCCTAAGACTGCTGCTACAAAAGCCTTCAGGCCAGGCATCGTGGCCATGTATGGATCAATGCGGTTGTAGTACATCCCCACAAGGATCCCCGCAGCTGCTGCCAGAGCTGAACCAAGGGCAAAGGTGATGGAGATGATGCGGTCAATATTAATCCCCATGAGCTGGGCCGCGTCTTTGTCCATGGATACCGCGCGCATGGCCTTGCCAAACTTGGTGTATTGTACAATGATATGCAGAGCTAGCATCAAAGCAAGGGCAACCCCGAAAATCAGGAGTTGACGATTGGTTGTGAATACGGGCCCTAATTGAATGCGGATAAAGGGAATTGCCTGGGGAAAGGGTTTAAAGGACGCACCGAATACGAGCTGTGCTGTACCTTGAAAGAGTAGGGAAGCCCCTATCGCAGTGATTAACACTGCGATGCGGGGCGAAGAGCGTAGTGGACGGTAAGCAATTCTCTCCAAAAGCATCCCAAGGATAGCGGCTGTTGCCATGGATAGCGCCAGAGCGGGCACTAGGGGTAGACCTAATCTGGTGATGGCGTAGAAGCCGAAATAGGCACCAAGCATATAGATCTCTCCATGGGCAAAGTTAATCAACTTAATAATCCCGTAGACCATGGTGTAGCCGAGAGCAATTAAAGCGTAGACGCTACCTAGGGCTAGTCCGTTGATCAGCTGTTGCAGGCCGACTATATACCAGTTCATCTTGTCACCTTCCGCTTGGTTCTATTTTGTCCACCAAGACCCACTTGCCGCCTTTACTTTGTAAAATCACCGCGGACTTAACTGGCGTGCCTTCTGGATCCATATCAATTGTGCCAGTAGCTGCCTCAATGTTTTTGACTGTGCCTAAAGCTTCTTTGATTGCTTCTGGATCGGTTGAACCAGCAGCTTCTAAAGCCCGGGCTACAATCAGTACTCCGTCATAGCCTAAGGCAGCCAAAGCATCTGGTGGTGTGCCGAACTTCTCTGTGTACTCTGCAATGAAGCTCTGTGTAGTTGCACTTTCATCATCTTGGGAGTAGTGATTGACAATATAGCCATCTTCTTCAAACCCGTTTGCCAAAGCATATAAATCAGGCGAGTCCCAACCATCAACACCTAACATGACCGATGACATACCCATGAGCTTGGCTTGCATTAGAATGGGCCCAGCAGCAGAGTAGTAGTCTGGGATAAAGAGTGCTTCTGGATTACGCATGGCCAGCGAAGTGAGCTGTGCACTAAAGTCGTTATCACCGGTGGAGTAGGACTCCTCGGAGATTACCTTGCCCCCGAGTTCTTCGAATGTGGCCTTGAAAGCATTTCGAAGTCCCACAGAATAGTCATTAGCGATGTCGTAGATAATGGATGCCTCCGTAATACCGAGGTTCTCGTAGGCAAACTGGGCCATGATTCTGCCTTGAAATGAATCCTTATAAGCTGCCCGGAAAATGTAATCACCGAGTTCGGTGATCTGATCACCCGTTCCCGTCGGGGTAATCATGGGAATACCTTCCGCTTGGGCAATGGGTGCCACGGCCATGACCGCGGGAGTGATGACCGGGCCAATAATGAGTGCTACTTTTTCCCGATCAATCAATCTACGAGCAGCTTGGGCAGATTCGGTACTGTCTCCCTTGTCGTCTAGGACAATCAGTTCAATTGGCCGTCCATGGATTCCGCCCGCTGCATTGATGGAGTCAATGCCCATGACAACAGAATTTCGGACGGATTGCCCATAGGTGGCTACCGCTCCAGTTAGGGGGGTAATCAAACCAACCTTAATGGGTTCCGCTTGTGCTAAGGCGGATCCAGCTCCGAATGATATAAGGAGCACAAGCACATAAAGCACCAAGACTTTCGTTTTCGGACGAGACATTTCGTAACACCTTCCCTTTCTAAACGCGTTTTAGGTAAATTAGGTCTGTTATTCAGCGGAAAAACGAAAAGACCTCCTGAAAAATTGTGTATCTTTCGTAAACAAAATAACAAGTCGCGACGAATTCACTCTTTAGAGACATAAAAAAAGACCGCTCGAAGGCGGTCTTGCGTGGTTGGTGGCCTAAAAGCCCCAGATGGTATTGTGGTATCCCACCGACCACATATAGTGATTAAAGGTTTGTTGTTGGATGGCTAATGTCGCTTGGTGATTGAGCCACTTATTCGGATTGTACGTTTCGCCATCCGAGGTCGCTTCGGTTCCCTGGGGGACGGCGTTCCTGATAAGAAGTAGAGCATGTTCCCGGGCAGCCTCATCACCATGATAGAGTGTCCTTCGTAGCGTGGTCCAGACGGCAGGAAGTTGTAGTACCTGTTCTTTTTCCTCTTGACTAAATTCTCCCCACGCCTCCACGAGTTGCTCCTTGATCTCCTGTACCTCGCCATCTGAGATCGCTCCGGGGTCTGCAATCCCACCATTCCACAGGTGTTCTGCGAAGGCCACGAACTCGGCATAGGCCATGGCTGCGACCTCCGTGAGGGGAGTTCTACCGGGGACGATGATGCGATCGGCTTGGAGCATCGCTTCTCGAATCAGACTAACAATGGGATCGTCTGGATCGCTTTCCTCCACCCATCCCCAGACCGACTCTTCTAGAGACAGCTTCACTTCCGCTAGCTCCTCTTGATCTTGTAGCGACATGATGAACTGGACAAAGAGAGGATACTCATCAAATCCAGCTAACTCTTCCTCGGAATACTCCATTAACACTTCCTTTAGTTCGGTCGCGATTAAGGTCTCTTCTGCCAGGGATAGCGGTGATCCCAGGGCA
>JAAYOK010000092.1 GCA_012520355.1 Bacillota bacterium
AACAGGAAGGTATAGTCTTTATTTCGCCGAGAAAGGCTATGAGGTTGTAGCCGTTGAACTAGTCAAGAAACACGCCCAAGCCATTGAAGATGCCCGTACGGCCAAAATGAAACTACAAGTGATCCAAACTGGGGTAACGATTGAAAAGGAAGTTGCCTCAGATGGCATGAGCGAACTTTTACGTGACAAGATCAACCAGCTCAGTGACGAGGCCTACGAGCAGTGGGTACGATATCATCTTTATCTTCTAGGTGCAAGTAACCATCTGTTATTCATCGCCAAGAAGTAGGGAATGGGCGGTACTCTAAAGCAAGCTCACGAAATACCATGTTGAAGGGGGATATTCCGTGGAGAGTGTGATTCAGGCATACATGAGAGGGACTAACGAGCAGATCTACGCCACTCTAGTGAAGATTGTTGGTTATGTGGATGCCAATTATGCCGTTGATACCCTCTTTGATGGGGCTGATGAGCTTAAGTTCAGGTGTGGTGGAAGAACGTTGTTGACTCTGTATCTCCGGGAGGAATCCGTTACAGCCCTCCTCATCTTTGGCCGACGTGAACGTAAAGAATACGAAATGGTTCAAGATACCTTTTCCGAGTTTATCCAAGACTACTACAGGAAGAGTCGTACATACCATGATGGAAAATGGATGTTTATCGAGCTTCAGGATGATGTACACCTGGGCGATATCCTTCGGTTAATCGAGATCAAGAGGAAGCCTAACAAAAGAACCATTGCTATGTGTGGGTATCGATGTGACCTTTGTCAAGCCTACTCCCGTAACATCCAGAAGGATGATCAGAGAGCAAGCCTTTCGTTAGCCTGGCAGAAGTACTATGAAATTGAGTCTGACCCTGCTGTTATGTATTGTGATGGCTGTCGTTCCGCCAAGAAGGACGCTCAACGTATCGATTCGAATTGTCCAGTGCGAGCATGTGTGTTGAACCGAAACATCAACAGCTGTGTTGACTGCGGAGAATATCCTTGTGGCACCTTTGCCAAGCGAGAAGGACTATGTTTCGAGCAGGCAAGGGAGAAACGTGGCGTCGACTTTTCTGGAGAAGAGTTCGATAGATTTTTGCGGGCCTTTGATAACAAAACCCGCATAGATAGACTAAGAATGGCTCTAAGCAGTTCACGGGGGTAGTGTCATGAGAGGAGATTGTCTGATCAGCGAACTGGAAATAATCGGCAAAGGTAATACTGCAACAGTCTATAGAATGGAAGATGCTAAGGTTCTGAAGCTATTCCCCGGCTCAAGTCTGGTAACACTCTTTGTCATGGGGATTTCCAGCCGGGCAACATTTTCATCTCAGACGGACGTGCGGTCGTGATCGATTTCATGAATGTCTGTCATGGGCCTTATCTTTATGACATTGCCCGAACCGTATTTCTGGTGGAGTATACACCGATACCTGGCAATGTCCCAGATAGGGAAAAGCTCCACCAGTTAAGGAAGAATCTAGCTGACCGATACCTAATGCAGATGGATGTAACAAGAGATCAGATCGAAGATTATCTATCGGTTATTATTGCCGCCCGCCTAGGTGAATGTCCAGATGAGACAGGCCTACAGCTGTAGAGTCTTGGAGCCGGTGACAAAAAACCCCGCCATACGACCGCCAGGCTTGAGACGGGTCAGGATTACACTAAGAATGGAGTGAGGGTATGCAAATCGGAGTGAGCTCGTACACCTATGTCCAAAGTCCCTTAGATATCTTTGAAGTTATCCAAGAGGCGAAGAAGACAGGTTTTGATGTGATTGAATTTGCTGGATTCCCTAATTTACCTGAGGGTGAGACAGCCCTTTCCTTCGCTCCTAAGGTGCGGGCAGCCTGTGAAGACTGGCGCTAAAGGTTTTGATGCGGCCTTGCCCATCTTAGTTGAAGGTTGCCGGGCGATCACAAAATTCGGGGCTGAACTCGGCATTAAAACCATGGTGGAGACCTACGGTTTTTTCTGCCAAGATAGTGAACGTGTGGAAAAACTCGTCAATGGGGTAGACCACCCCAATTTCCCACAGAGGCCGTAGGGCGCCTGATACCCTATACCTTCCATGTTCACGCTAAGGACTTTCACGTGAAATCCGGGAACGGACCCGGCCCTGGCCAGGGATGGTTCCAAACCCGGGGCGGTAACTACCTCCGTGGCTCGATCATAGGTCATGGCGAGGTACCCTTATTACAGATCCTTCGTATCCTAAAAAACGCCGATTATTCGGGGGTCCTATCCATCGAGTTCGAAGGGCTGGAAGATCCCCTCAAGGCGATTCTTATTGGACTTGAAAACCTAAGACGCTATCTGGCCAGCGTCTAGGTGAATTGCCCCGTGCGTTTCGAGATAGACTAACAAAAACGAATGGGGAGATTGAACGTGCCAAACCGTGAACATAGCATTAACACGTTGAACGAGCTTTTAAAGGGTGAACTCATGGCCATGAACATCTATCAAGAAACAGATGACATGCAAGGCGATGAGCAGGTGATGGCCATGTTGGACCAGTTTGCCCAGGATCACGAGGAGCATGCTAGGCTCTTGGCGAACCGTATTCGGGAACTAGGGGGAACACCCATTGAAAGTGCGGGTATAGCTGGGGCTATGGTCGATCTTTCCTCCAAGTTCAACGCCATGATGGGTCCTTCCCACCTCTTAGAGCAGATCTACGCTGGAGAGGACAAAGGAGTTCATTCTTACGAAGACCGCATCGATGAGCTCGATCCCGAGAGTCAAGAGCTCGTAAAAAGAATCATGCGAGCCGATCACGATCACTTAAAACTCTTTAAAGAACGAATGGAATCGGAAAAACAAGAACGCTAAACCGAGCAAGGTAGGGCGCACTAAAGCGCCCTAAAAATTTCCCTTGACATTGACGCAACGTCAAGGTTTATCCTTGGAATTGGAAGGTGATCGTATGGAGTACACAGTAAAGCAATTAGGTGAACTAGCCGGGGTTAGCGGCCGCACCCTCCGCTATTACGACCAAATCGATTTACTGAAGCCAGGTTGGGTTAATGCGTCTGGTTACCGAATCTATGGACCCAAAGAAGTGGATCGCTTGCAGCAGATCCTCTTTTACCGGGAACTAGGAGTCGATCTAACCACCATTAAGGAACTCTTAGATTCGCCTGATTTCAGGGAGGAAGAAGCTTTACGTGAGCACCATCGGCAGCTTCTAGAAAAAAGGAGGCAACTGGATCTGTTGCTGCAAAACGTAGAGCAGACCCTAGCCGCACTTGAAGGAGGAAAACCCATGACAGATCAAGAAAAGCTCATTGGTTTCAAGGATAGGTTAATTAAAGAGAATGAAGAAACGTACGGCAAAGAAATCCGGGAGAAATACGGTGATGAAACAGTAGACGCTTCCAATGCCAAGCTCATGGGCTTGACAGAAGCACAGTATGCTGAAATGGAGAAGCTAGCTACGGAGATTATCGAATCCCTGGTCAAAGCCGTGGGCCAGAGTGAGCCCGAAGGCCCCGAAGGGCAAAGAATTGCTGAGCTACACCGCAAAT
>JAAYOK010000093.1 GCA_012520355.1 Bacillota bacterium
AATTGTAGCTCTATTTCTCGTTCCACAAGCTATCGCCCCTTATACTTCTGCGGATTACTTTCTTATTGTATTTTCCCTTCTTCGGTCTCTACTTTGTTGATGAAATCCATATGGTAACGAACTGCGCCGTGGTCCTTAATTACTGTTGCCCTTGTGATGCGGATTGCCAAAATGATACAGTCTTCATTGCTTTCGTCATTGGCAAAATCGTACCAAGGTGCAAAGGCTTCCCGCAGTTTTGTACGTAAAGAGGCGTTCTTTGGATCTAATACCCATCCGAGATTCTCCCCACTCCCATCGCCGGAGAACCATTGGTCAGAAACAGCGAAGGCAACTTCTGGGTTTTGGGCAATCTGCTGCATTTTGGTGGATTTGGCCCAAGTAGTAACATAAAAGACACCGTCTTCATAATACGCATCCACTTCCCGCACATAAGGCCTGGGGATCCCGTCCCCATTTGGTTCCATTGCAATAGTCGCAAGGGATATGACATTGTCTCTACCGTTTCCGCACCTTTCCTCGATGACTTGTAGCCCTTCTTGGTACCTGCTCATTTCAGAAGTCCCCCTCACATGATGTTGTTAATTTCAGAGTACAACAAACTGCCTCTGCTCACAATATCGAAATGTTTTTCCTTATTCTGGAGGTGGAGGCGATTTCGTCTAGAACATAGAAGCGAGTCCGAAATGAATGGCGAGGTGGAACCGTATGGAAGTGACTTTGAAAGTGTTTACAGGATATTTTCTAGGGACAGGGCTTTTGGCAGCGTTTTGAAGTAAAGGAGGCTAAGAATGGCTCATATTTTCAACAGTGATAATGTGGTTTTTGAACTGAAGAAGTCACCCCTAGAAGAGTTTGCCTGGCATACAAGCCCTAGGTTATCGGCGCTTGTACAGGCCAAGCATCTCCATTTTGACATGAGACAACTTGACCCGGGGAAGTACTCGTAGCCGTATCACTTCCACAGGAACTCTGAAGAGGTCTTTATCATCCTAAGTGGCAGAGCGATGCTGAGAACACCAGAGAAGGTTACGGAAATCGTCCCGGGAGATATGATCTTCTTTGAGATGGGGCCCACGGGCGCACACCAACTCTACAATCACACGGAAGAAACGTGCCTATATATAGACATACGAACTGAGGCCGGGATCGATATTTGTGAATACCCAGACTCAGGCAAAGTCAATATCCTACCAGCTCAAGAACTATACGAGAAGAAGGATAGAGTCGATTATTTTAAGGGCGAGGAGCAGATCAAGGAGAAATGGCCACCGATTAAGCTTTGACGGTGGGACTATTATGACAGAAGGGTGAGTTCTTGTGAAGTTCGTATTACTATTCGGCAATGCAGCAGTAGGGAAAATGACAGTAGGGCAAGAGCTGATGAAAATTACCGATCTCCGCTTGTTCCATAACCATATGACCATTGAGCCTGTCCTAGAAATCTTTGGCCATTTCCATAGCAAAGTGATAGCCAGAATGAGGGAGGTCATCTTCGAAGAGTTTGCCGCCTCAGATAACTACGGATTGATCTTCACCTACATGTGGGATTTTGACCATCCTTCAGACTGGGAGTACGTTGAACATGTAACCGATCTATTCAAAAAGCAGGGTGCAGAAGTCTATTATGTGGAGCTTGTGGCATCCCAGAAGGTACGATTAGAGAGGAATCGTACGGAAAATCGCCTTAAGCATAAAGCGTCAAAACGAGATCTTGAAGCATCGAACCAAAGACTGATGGATGATGACGGGAAGTATCGTTGCGTCAGCCTCGAGGGTGAAATTCCCTTTGAAAACTATCTAAAGATCGATAACTCCAATCTGTCCCCCAGCACGGTTGCGCAAATGATTAAAGACCGCTTTGATCTGTAACACACGAGTGATGGAAATGGAGGAGAACGAATGACTCTTGTGATACGCAGATTAACTCCGGATCTTGCAGAGGACTATGTCCACTTTTTTGACACCACGCCCCATGATGATCATGTGGATGCACATAAGTGCTATTGTGTTTGTTGGTCTGGCGATGATGCTGAGGGTAAGGATTTTTCCACAGTAGAGAAAAGAAGAGACTATGCACTCAAGTACGTTAAAGGTGGGAATATCCAAGGTTATCTCGTCTATAGTGGCGATTCCGTTATTGGCTGGTGTAACGCCAATACGAAGTTGGATTGCTTGAAATGTGCCAGCTGGCAAAGATTTATGGACTACGTTCCTTTAGAGGATCTCGACCAGGGGATTAGGGTGAAATCCATCTTCTGTTTCGTGATTGCGCCGGAGTGGCAACGAAAAGGTATTGCCACCAAGCTCTTGGAACGTGTATGCCAAGATGCGACCCAAGATGGTTTTGACATGGTAGAGGCCTACCCCTCCTACTTTGGTGGTCATCTAGAGATGTATACGAGAAGTGGATTTTCTGTGTCTTTAGAGACGGAGCAGGGGCTGGTTGTGCGGAAGCTATTGCAGCGGTAGGGGAGAGGGATTCGCTTTGAAAAGGCTATTGCTTATTAATGGCACAATGGGGGTTGGAAAGACCGCAACAGGCAAGGAGCTGTTGGATTTACT
>JAAYOK010000094.1 GCA_012520355.1 Bacillota bacterium
AGTCCCTGCGCGACTCATGGGTTCCGGTCTTGGTAGCCCGAGCACTGCCTCAGGTGACTATGATATTACAACCACGGATCAAGAGGAGATTAAGGCACTAGGCATCGATCAACTCAAGTTCGGCGACTTCGTCGCTTTAGAAGATTCGGACAATCGTTTTGGCCGTAGCTATCGCAGGGGAGCGGTTTCTGTAGGAATTGTGGTACACTCCGACTGCTTGTTAGCAGGACACGGACCTGGAATTACCACACTTCTAACCGCGATTGATGGCAGTTTAGAGGTGACGTTGGATCCCAACGCCAATCTAGGCAGAATCCTTGGAATTGGCTGCTATCGATAGGTAGTGAAAATTGTAACTAAATAACCCAAAAGACCCCTGCTAAGGGGTCTTTGCAATTCTTATACTGTTTTTCGTAGTAAGGCGTGGCGCTCTTCCTGTGTTACTTGGCTGTGCTCTGGTGCAGAATCAGACGATACCCGAATTCCTGCAGCCTTGCGCAGAATGGCGTTTTCCAACCTTAAGCGCTCGATTTCCTCTAATAAGGCCTTCAGGTCATGAGAAGTGTTGTTCATTGGGAACGCTCCTAGTCTTGGGTTTGTAATGCCTTCGTCAAAAGTCTTGGTTTTCCTGCAAATGTTACCATAATCCTTGAAATTCGACATAACCTAAGGCTTCACCTCAAGAAGTTCTGTCTTGGCTAGGGCTTCCTCAATCAGCCCATCCACATCGAGCTCTGCCTCTGCTTCTAACACTTTTTCCAATCGTGGCCTTGTGGCAGGATTGGTCGGGACAAAGACAGTGCAACAATCCTCATAGGGCAGAATGGACGTCTCATACGTACCGATCTTAACTGAAAGGTCGATAATCTCCTGTTTGTCAAGACCGATTAAGGGTCTGAAAACAGGTGTTGTGGTGACGGCATTGATCACATGGATACTCTCCATGGTCTGACTAGCAACTTGACCTAGACTATCCCCGGTGATCAGGGCCAACGCTTTTTCCCGCTCTGCTAGTTTGGTAGCAATACGTAACATAAAGCGGCGCATGAGGGTGATGGAAAGAGTCTGATGGGAACTTAGTTGCAAGGCCTTTTGGATCTCGGTGAAGTAGGCAATCCAGAGTTTGAATGTCCCCCGGGAGTTATAAGGCGCTAGGCGAGACGCAAGTTCCACAACTTTCGCCTTGGAACGTTCTGAGGTGAAGGGATAGGAATAGAAGTGCAATCCTTCCAGACTTACGCCCCTCTTCATGGACAAAAAGCCCGCCACAGGACTGTCAATACCACCGGAAAGCAGTAAGAGTCCTTTGCCCGAAGAACCAGCTGGCAAGCCTCCTAGGCAGGGAATGACTTGCGAATATAAGAAGGCGCCCTCTTGCCTAATTTCCACATTGAGGACAAAATCAGGCTGATGCACATCCACCGAGAGGTGGGGGAAGTTGCGTAAGACATGGCCTCCCAAAGCTCGACAGATCTCTGGAGAGGTTAAAGGGAAGGACTTGTTGGGGCGCCTCGCCTCCACTTTAAAGGTCTTACCCGGAGTATCCTGGATGATCAGGCTTGCCCCTTCTTGAATATCCTCTAGATCTAGATCTCGTTTGAGCACAGGTGAAACGGAGACAATACCGAAGACACCTTGCAGTCTTTCAGCCAGATCGGCCCAATTATCTTTTGTTTCGAGATATATACGCCCAAAGGTCTTGGTGATGCGCCCATGGGGTAGATCAGCTAGGCGTGCCCGCATGTTGGTTAACAAGAGGTCTTCAAAGGTTTTGCGATTGCGTCCTTTCAGGCTCAGTTCACCATATCGCACTAAAAGCAAGGGGTACATAAGCATCTCCTTAAATGTAAATGTTTCGTATTTCTTCCACAGTTTCCTTTAGACTATAAACTACATAGTCGATCTGGTCAAGGGTGATCGTTGGAGCGAGGCTGAAACGAATAGCAGAAAGCGTTTCGTCTTGGCCTAAATTAATGGCGTCCAAGACATGGGAGATTCCCTTCTTTTTTGAAGAACAGGCGGCACCCATGGCGACGAAAATCCGTTTTTGTTCCAAAAAGTGCACCAATACCTCGCCTCGAACACCGGGGAAACTGGCATTGAGTAAGTGGGGAGCCCCATCGCTAGGACTATTGATCCTAGTGTTAGGAATGGTTTTGATACCATCCATGAGGGCTTGGCGCAGTTTGGTCAGTTGCTCTAGATTTTCGCTGAGATTCTCTGTTACAAGTTGCACAGCCTTGGTGAGCCCCACAATGGCGGGAATATTCTCTGTACCTGGCCTTAGTCCCCCTTCTTGTTCTCCGCCAAACATGATCGGTCGCAGTCTGGCCTGGCGATCTGCATAGAGTAAACCGATTCCCTTCGGTCCAAAAATCTTATGACCGCTGAAGCTGAAAAGATGGGCCTTAAGTTCAGAAATCTTGAACGGAACATGGCCCAGGGCCTGGACCCCATCTACGTGAAATACGATGGGATGTTGCCGGTTTCGATTCTCTCTTTCAATGATGGTACCTAACTCTCGGATAGGGGCAATGGTACCGAGTTCATTATTAACCAGCATAACGCTGACGATTTTCGTGTCAGGCTTCAGGTAGGTAGTAAAGGTTTGGGGGTCAATACGTCCGAACCCATCGACAGGCAGGTAACTAATGGACCACCCCAGATTCTCCAGGTGTTCAACCACTCTGAGCACCGAGGGGTGCTCGATGGGTGTTGTGATGATATGACCAGGATGGCGCAGAAAGTAGGGTGTGTTGGCTACACCCTGCAAGGCTAAGTTGTTAGCCTCGGTACCACTAGCAGTAAAGTAAAGATAGTCTGGGTTGACCTGCAAAAGACTACCGAGTTGTTTCCGGCAAGAATTCAATGTGTTCTCCGCGGCAACTCCCCTAAGATGGGGTGATGAAGGATTACCAAATTGAATGGTCCAATAAGGTTCCATGGCCTGTACGACCTCTTCTGCTACCGGAGTGGTGGCGCTATGATCCAAATAGATTTCGTTACGCATGAGCGTACCTCCTCGTGCCACGAATATGTCGGGCTCTCCTTATTTCTAGTATTCCCCCATGGGATCCTCCTTTCAGCCCCATCATTTAGGTCGGCTTCGTTTCGATTAGAAACTTTCGGACCAAGTGGATCGAACTGGTAGGAATCTGCTTTTTGTTGGCGAAATAAAAGAGGATAGGCCCTATGACCAAGAGTGAAACGGGGGAT
>JAAYOK010000095.1 GCA_012520355.1 Bacillota bacterium
AGGAGGGGATGTTCTTGATCCTAAACTTCGATAGCGAGCAGCCTATCTATATACAATTGGCGGAAGCTATAGAGGACGATGTGTTGAAGGGTATTTTTGAGGAAGATACGCAGATTCCATCTACAACTGAGATCTCTGTGATACTAAAAATCAACCCAGCCACGGCAAGGAAGGGAGTTAACCTCCTTGTAGATGAGGGGATCCTGTACAAGAAGCGAGGTGTGGGTATGTTTGTCAGCGTCGGAGCGATAGAGAAAGTGATGCATAAACGTAGGGCCAGGTTCTACGAGTCCTTTATCATCACACTCTTGGACGAAGCGGGAAAATTGAATATCTCACACCAAGAGTTGATCCAAATGATTGAAAGGGGTTTGCCCGATGGTGAAAATTGAAGCGAAGGGTCTGACAAAAATCTTTGGAGACACAGTGGCCCTAGATAATGTGCAGTTTACCCTAGATGAACCGAAGATTTACGGTCTCCTCGGGCGAAATGGAGCAGGTAAGACAACGCTCTTGAATGTCCTCACGGGAAAAACACCTGCCACAAGGGGCATTATCTCCATTAATGGAGAGTCGGTTTGGGAGAATGACAGGGTCTTAGGCAGTGTATTTTACATGACGGAGCAGAACCTCTACCCGAGTTCTCGTAGGGTCCGAGAGATGTTTATGTGGACGAAGGCATTCTATCCTGAGTTTGATCTGGGCTATGCAGAAGAGCTGGCTGAGCGTTTTGAACTTAACACAAAGAAGAAGATTAAGGAGCTTTCGACTGGCTATGCTTCGATTTTCAAGGCGATTTTGACTTTGGCCAGCGGAGCGCAGGTTTTGCTTTTTGATGAGCCAGTCTTGGGCCTAGATGCTAACCATCGGGAGCTTCTCTATAGGGAGCTCTTGGCCAATTACGATGAGAATCCTAAGACCATTGTCTTATCTACACACCTCATTGAAGAGATCGCTGATGTTCTGGAAGAAGTCATCATCATTAAGAAGGGGCAGATCATCTTAAAACAACCCGTAGAAGATTTGCTATCAGAGGCCCATACAGTGTCTGGGGAAGCTTCCAAACTCGACCAGTACATCCAGGGCAAAAGCTGTGTGTCAATGGAGCAACTGCAGAACTTTAAGTCCGCAATTCTGCTCGGCAAGGCAGATCGGGACTTGGCCAGGTCTTTAGATCTAGAGATTGGCAAAGCGGAACTACAAAAACTCTTTATCGGACTGACAAATTCCTGAGAAAGGGGACACAAGTATGAAGCGTATTCTTTCCTTGGCCAAGTACCAATTGCGTGATAATCGAAGCGCGGTATTGATTTTCTATGCCGTCCTCATCGCCATTGTCTTGATCTTAAACCTTGGCGATGGCGAAGGAACCCGTATTAGTGGGGCAAGCATGATCTTTATTTTCGTGGCCGGACTCAACTGTTTCAGGCCAAGTTTCCTGTTTGCCCAGGCGAACAACATATCGCGGCGTTCGTTTTATCTCGCGACAATATTGGCACTGATGGGCTTGGCGGTGATTTTGGGGGTCGCTGACACCCTTTTCGATAGTCTGATGGATGGATACCCCTTCTACCACGGGTTCTTTGAACAGTTTTACCCTGCATCGGTGCTTGCGAAGCTGCTCTGGACGATCACCCTACTCATGTTTTCGGCCAGTGTTGGCTGGATGATCACCATGTTCTATTACCGGGCCAATGTGCTGGTGAAAGTGCTCATCTCAATGTCTCCCTTGGTGTTTATCATCCTTGCCAGTTACATTGACCAACGGACAGATGGTAGGTTTGGTAATCTGCTACTGAACTTCTTGCTCACGAGCATGGGTTTTTCTGGGGAAACGCCAAATCCCTATCCGGCTGTGCTGAGTTTTACTCTAGCGACTCTTCTGGTTTGGGGTGTCAACTACCTCCTAGTTCGAAGGGCGCCTGTTAGACCTTATTAAGGAGGATTTTCCATGGAGAAAGTGATTGAAGTTCAAGGTTTGGTCAAGTCTTATGGTGGGGTTCAGGCCGTACGAGGTATCGATTTTTACGTAGAAAAGGGGAAACTCTTTGCATTTCTTGGACCTAATGGTGCTGGCAAGTCAACGACCATCGATATTCTCAGCACTGCTCTCAAAGCGGATCAGGGCAGTGCCATCATTAACGGTTTTGTTCTAGGCAAGGATGACAGCAAGATTCGCTCGTCTATTGGCGTTGTTTTTCAAGGACATCATCTTGATGACCTTCTGACCGTAAAGGAAAATCTCATGGCCCGGGGTAGCTTCTATGGGTTTCGGGGAGCAAGGCTTGAGGATGCTGTGCAGCAGGCGGCTCAAGACGCTGAGGTAACGGATTTTTTGAACCGTCCCTATGGCAAGCTCTCCGGCGGGCAAAGGCGCCGTGCGGATATTGCTCGGGCACTTGTCAACCGCCCCCAAATTCTCTTTTTAGATGAGCCTACAACAGGTCTCGATGCCCAAACCCGCCGTAATGTCTGGGATCGCATCAACGAACTCCAGCGGGACAAAGGGATGACCATTTTCCTCACAACCCATTACATGGAAGAGGCCGCTGACGCTGACTATGTGATTGTGATCGATCATGGGGAAATTGCTGCGAAAGGCACTCCGGCCCAGCTCAAGGCGGAATACGCCCGGGATCAGTTGAGAGTGTGGGCAAAGGATCTCGAGCCTCTACAAAGGCTTGCCGAGGAGCTATCCTTGGGCTTTGAACAGCATGCAGATGTTATGACAATACCCATTCCCTGCACCTTAGATGCTCTCCCTATCATCGAGAGGATGAGAGACCATATTTCGGGCTTTGAGGTTTTGCAGGGGACGATGGATGATGCCTTTATTGGAATCACAGGGAAGGAGATGCGGCAATGATCATCTTTGCCAGGCGCAATTTGAAGCTTTTCTTTCGGGACAGGGCGGCGGTCTTTTTCTCCCTTCTAGCTGTTTTCATCATTATCGGTCTGTATGTCTTGTTCTTAGGCGAAACTGTTATGGGTAATCTCGAGGGAGTCTCTGGAGGGAGATTTCTCATGGACAGTTGGATTATGGCCGGGTTAATGGCTGTAACCTCGGTGACCACGACCATGGGGGCTGTGGCTGTGGTGGTGGATGATCGGGCGAAGGGGATCGCTAAGGACTTCCATACCTCGCCCTTAAAGCGTACCACTTTGGTGGGAGGCTATCTGATCAGCACATTAGTTGTAGGCGTGATCATGACCATCGTAGCTTTGCTTTTCGCTGAACTTTATATCGTGGGAAGTGGAGGGGAGTTTCTGCCTTGGGCCAGTTTTCTTAAGGTCCTAGGCCTAATCTTCCTCTCGACCATGGCAAGCGGCTCGATGATGTTCTTCTTGGTTTCGTTCTTCAAGACTCAAAATTCCTTTGGCGTAGCTAGCACAGTATTGGGGACTCTGATTGGTTTTTTGATGGGAATCTACGTACCGATCGGTGTCTTGCCTGGTTCTGTCCAGACGGTGATCAAGTTCTTCCCCATTTCACACGCTGCAGCACTTTTTAGGCAGGTGTTCATGGAGGTTCCGCTGAGCGTTTCCTTTGCTGGGGCACCCCTGGAGATGGTGGAGGGATTTCAGACGTCCCTGGGGGTTGTCTACAAGTTCGGCACTAGTACTGTGAGTTCTATGACTAGCCTCTTGATCTTGGTTGTCACCTCTCTGGTTTTCTTTGCCCTAGGGGTTTGGAGGATGATGAAAGCCAGTCAGCACTAGGAAGGAGTTCCTTCTACCACACCGAAAACGTAACCAAGGAAGGTGAGGTGTCAAGATGGGCTGCAAAGTTTTCATTTCTGCAGATATGGAAGGAACAGCGGGTATCGTTAGTGGGTTGCAGGTGACCAGGGGACAAAGCGAGTATGTGCGGGGTCGCCTGTTGATGACGAGAGAGGTAAGCGCAGCAGTGGAGGGTGCCCTTAGTGCCGGTGCTACGGAAGTCGTGGTCTGCGATGGTCATGCTGACATGCAGAATATTTTGCCGGAGGAGCTCCATCCTGAAGCTCGTCTCGTGAGAGGTTCCATCCGCAACTCCTTGCAGATGCAGGGCATCGATGGCACTTTTGATGCTGTCCTAATTACTGGGGCCCACGCTGCAGCGGGAACACCACAAGGGGTCTTGGATCACTCTTGGGTGGGTTCCATGGTTCATAATATTCGCATTGATGGGCAGACGCTGAATGAAGCCTGTTTAAATGCTGTGGTGGCAGGATACTATGGTGTTCCGGTTGTGATGGTCTCCGGTGACTCTGCGACCATTGCGCAGACCAAGGAGTTTCTACCCCAGATTGAAGGGGCGGTCGTGAAGGAAGGTTACTCCCGCTATAGTGCGCTTTCTCTACACCCAGAAAAAGCTTGCGCTTTGATTCGTGAAAGTGCTAGACTAGGAGTGTTCAATCGAGGTAAAATAAAACCTGTAAAGGTTAAGAATCCCCTTTCCATGGAGATTGATTTCTTCAAGACCGACATGGCGGATGCAGCAGAACTGGTGCCTGGTGTGGAGAGACTTTCAGCCCGGAGTATTGCATATGCGGCAGATCCGGAGACTGTATTTAAGGTCCAAGAACTGATCTTGATGCGCCTACGATACCAGTAAAATTGGAGAAAAACTGGGATGTAGATTTCGTGCGGATCCCTTGACATTTCGCGTCGTCATGTGATAGACTATCATTTGTCGGTAAGGTGATTGGGAAGGGTGCTTGAGTGGCCGAAAAGAGCCGC
>JAAYOK010000096.1 GCA_012520355.1 Bacillota bacterium
CAGTCGGAAACCACGTGACCGTCAAATTCCCAAGCATCCCGGAGAATTTCCTGCAGTAAAGTGAAACTGGCACAGCATGGTTCACCATTGGTCTGGTTATAGGCTCCCATGACCGATTCCACTTTGCCTTCAACCACAAGATCGCGGAAGGCTGGAAGATAGGTCTCGAAGAGGTCCTTTTGGCTGACTTCAGCGTCAAAGCTGTGGCGGAGACCTTCAGGACCACTATGGACCGCAAAGTGTTTAGCACAGGCCGCAATCTTCATGTACTGGGGATGATCGCCCTGTAAGCCTCGGACAAAGGCGAGGCCGAGCCTCCCAGTGAGATACGGATCCTCCCCATAGGTTTCTTGGCCCCTTCCCCAGCGTGGATCACGGAAGATATTAATGGTTGGGGTCCAATAGGTGAGGCCCTTATAGATTTCCCGATCATGTCTCCGGGCGGCTTCGTGGTGTTTGGCCCGGGCTTCGTCGGCAATGACAGAAGCTACTTCAAATAAAAGGTCGCTGTTAAAGGCCGCGGCCATGCCAATTGCTTGGGGAAAGACGGTGGCAATGCCTGCTCGACCCACTCCGTGGAGACATTCATTCCACCAATTGTATTCCTCGATGCCTAGGTGGGGAATGGCCCGGGAATTGTAGACCATCTGGGATATTTTTTCTTCCAAGGTCATGCGGGAAATCAGGTCTGCAATCCGTTCCGCCATGGTCCGGTCAGTCTGCCTAAATAACATGGTTTTGATTCCACCCTTCGGTTATTTCCAACTTTTTCATCATCATATCACAGTCCAGAAGCAGTGAAAAGCGGGGAAGCGGATCTTGCTTGGAATAGAAGAAAGAGAGGTTGAGATGGATTGACAAGTATGAGCGATTTTAAGGGTCTACGTGATTATGCTTGTTGGTTACAGTATGAGCCTTTGGAAGGAGAGCTCTTGGAGCGGTACCAAGGGCAGTTTGAAACCATTGTGGTTGAAGAGGAAGGACCTTTAAGAGGGGCTATTGTCTCGGAACTGCAAAGGGGACTTGGAGGCTTACTGGGGACTGAACCTCGGATCTTAGGGCCAGGGGAGCGCGATTTTGAGACAGCTACCATCAAGGTTAAGCGGGGATTTGAGGAAGTTTTGGCCTTAGGTGAAGAGGGCTATGAAATAGAGGTTTTGGCTGTAGAGGACGAACTCCGAGTGGTGATCACAAGTTTGGGGTGCCAGGGCTGTCTCTACGGAACCTTTGCTTTCCTCAGGCTCCTTCAGACGGGAGAGATTAAGCGGAGCTTTAGGCTCAGGGATTACCCTAGGAATCAGCTGCGGATGATCAATCATTGGGACAATCTCGATGGCAGTGTGGAAAGGGGTTATGCGGGACGTTCACTTTTCTATGAAAATAATGAGTTGGTTCCGGATTTAGACCGTATACGGGATTACGCCCGCTTATTGGCTTCTGTTGGAATCAATCGAGTAGCCGTGAATAATGTTAATGTTCATGCAGCGGAGACCCAATTGATTGCTTCTCGCCTGGAGATGGCGGAGACCTTGGCGTCGATCTTTAGGAAGTATGGGATTCGCATCTTCTTGAGCGTTAATTATGCCAGCACCTTGGAGTTTGGTTTGGATACGGCGGATCCCTTGGATGAGGGGGTTCGAGCCTGGTGGAAGGACCAAGTTAAGATGGTCTATGAACGCATCCCTGATCTGGGGGGATTCTTGGTGAAGGCCGATTCGGAGAATCGACCGGGTCCCTTTACCTACGGACGAACCCAAGCGGATGGTGCCAATATGCTCGGGGAGGCGCTAGAACCCTTCGGTGGACTTTTGATTTGGCGCTGTTTTGTCTATGATTGTCACCAGGATTGGCGTGACACCAAGACCGATCGGGCCAGGGCCGCCTATGATTACTTTAAGCCCTTGGATGGTCAGTTTCGCCAGAATGTGATTTTACAAATTAAGAATGGGCCCATGGATTTTCAAGTTCGGGAGCCTGTTTCACCGCTTTTTGGTGCCATGGAGAAGACGAATCAGATCTTGGAACTTCAGATTACCCAAGAGTATACCGGGCAACAAAGGCATCTTTGCTACTTAGTGCCCCAGTGGAAAGAGATTTTGGATTTTGATACCTTTGCCAAGGGACCCGGTTCCACTGTAGCAAATGTTGTTTCCAGCGGTTTGGCAGCGGTGGTTAATGTGGGGAACGACCCGAACTGGACAGGACACACCTTAGCCCAAGCGAATCTCTACGGTTATGCCCGCTTGGCTTGGGATCCTTCCTTGAAGGCCGAGCGAATTACGGGGGAATGGATTGTTCTGACCTTTGGGCGTGATCCTGTAGTTTTGAACACTTTACGTGAGATGCTCCTTCGTTCCTGGGAGATTTATGAGAACTATACCACTCCCTTGGGCATCGGCTGGATGTGCAATCCCAATCATCATTATGGGCCGAGTGTCGATGGTTACGAGTATTCGAAATGGGGGACGTATCATAAGGCTAACCACCAGGCGATTGGAGTCGATCGCACGGTGAAAAGCGGGACTGGGTTTGTAGGTCAGTATCATCCGGAGGTAGCTGCCAGGTATGAATCGTTGGAGGGCTGTCCAGAGGAGCTCTTGCTGTTCTTCCACCGGGTACCTTATGATTATGTGCTCAAGACAGGAAAGACACTGCTACAGCATATCTATGACTCCCACTTCCTCGGTGTGGAGCAAGTGGAGGGGCTTCTCGCCTCGTGGCGATCCTTGGAGGGTAGAATCGACGAGGTGACCTTTAGCCATGTCTTAGCCCGTTTGGAAGAACAACTCGAACATGCCAAGGAATGGCGAGATGTGGTAAACACCTACTTTTACCGGATTTCGGGCATCGGCGATAGCCAGGGTCGTACGATTTACGACTAAATTGAGCAAGTTGCGCGCGGGCCAGGCCCCCGCGCAACTGCAAAACTACCAAGAGGGGAAGGGGATAGCTCGAGAGAAGAGATGCCCGGTAAGGAAGGAGAGGAAGATTTGTCTAAGAAGATTGCAGTAAAGACTCTGGAAAGGGGATCCGTTGTTGTCAGGACCATAACCATCTTGCTCCTGGTGGCTTTTCTTTCGAGTACGGGATTGGCTGCGGATGCACCAACGGATGCACCAACGGATGCGCCAACGGATGCGCCAACGTTACGAAATGAGATGCCTTCCTATCTAAAGTCCTTTCAAATGACGGTGAACAGACAGGTTCGTGCCTATCCCGAGTCGTATTTCTTATCAGGACAAGGAGATGAACGCATGATTGCATTGACCTTTGATGATGGACCGGATGGTGAAAACACAGCCCTTTTGCTTAACCTCTTGGCGGAGGCGGAGGTGAAGGCCACCTTTTTTGTGGTGGGTGAGAAGATTCAGGAGTATCCCGAATTATTGAAGCGGATTGCCTCTGAGGGCCACGAGCTTGGCAACCATTCCTTTTCCCATCCAGACATGCGGAAGCTCACAAACGATGCTATTTTGGAACGGGAACTCTTGCCCACCGCGGAGCTCATTACCGACTTAACCGGGCTGGCCCCGATGATCATGCGTCCTCCCTATGGAGCATTGCGCGATGAGAGTATCGAGTATCTTACCGAGGCAGGCTGGAGTATCATTAACTGGTCCATAGATTCCTTTGACTGGGACACGACGCAAAATAGCGCGTCAGAAATTACGGAGAAGGTGCTCCAATATAGCCATCCTGGGGCGATTGTTCTGATGCACACCGGGGAAGGCCGAGAGGGAACTTTAGAGGCCCTGCCAGAAATTATTGCTTCTCTGCGGGAAGATGGTTATCAATTTGTCACCGTCTCCGAGATTTTGGAGATTTTGGGGCCAGGCCCTCACACAATTTGACGGATTTCGGACAAATTGTGTGGGGGTCTTGTTGCAAGGAATTTGCGCAAAGCTGCAGAACTTGAGTAACAGGGCTTCATTATTTTGGGTCTGAATCGGTATGAATCGGTATGAATCGGAAAGTCGGGAGGGGCAGAAATGGCGAAAATCACCTTCTTAGGTGCAGGTAGTACAGTTTTTGCGAAAAACATCCTGGGCGATAGCCTCTTGAGCCCAGCTTTACGTAATTCGGAATTTGCACTCTTTGACATTGATGCTGGTCGTTTGCGTGAGTCTGAACTGATGCTGCGTGTCTTGAACGAGAAGTATGGGGATCAGGGGAAAGTTGTGGCTTATACCGATCGCAAAAAGGCCCTGGCTGGAGCTGACTATGTCATTAACGCGATCCAGGTTGGAGGTTACAAGCCGTCTACTGTGATTGACTTTGAGATCCCAAAGAAATACGGACTGCGGCAAACCATCGCCGACACCCTGGGTATTGGCGGAATCTTTCGGGCCCTGAGGACCATCCCTGTTATGTTTGATTTTGCTAAGGACATGGAAGAAGTCTGTCCCGATGCTTGGTTTTTGAACTATACAAATCCCATGCCTATCTTGACCGGTGCTATGTTGCGTTACACAGGGATCAAGACTGTTGGCCTTTGTCATAGCGTGCAAGTTTGCGCTGATCATCTTCTGCGAGATCTGGAGATGCCCAGGGATCGTGTGCGCTACCAGATTGCTGGAATTAACCACATGGCTTGGCTCTTGGAAGTTACCCGAGATGGAGTGGATCTCTATCCGGAAATCAAAGCAAGGGCTGAAAAGCGGCCTCGCCCCCATGGTGACCTGGTGCGCTATGAACTGATGAAGCAGTTTGGCTATTATGTGACGGAATCCAGCGAGCATCTGGCGGAGTACCTACCTTATTTTATTAAGAGCAAGTATCCTGAACTGATTGAACGTTTCAATATCCCTTTGGATGAGTATATCAGGCGCTGTGAAGTGCAAATCAGAAGGTGGAATGAGTGTCGGGATCAGTTGGTGGAGAATCCAGATCTTACCCATGAACGTACCAACGAGTATGGTGCTTATATTATGGAAGCCATGGAAACGAATGAGCCGTATAAGATTGGCGGTAACGTACTGAATCGTGGTTCAATCACGAATTTGCCGGCGGAGGCTGTTGTGGAAGTGCCCTGTCTGGTTGATAGCCAAGGTGTGAGCCCAACCTATGTAGGGGATCTACCTCCGCAATTGGCGGCCTTGAACATGACCCAGATTAACGTGCAGTTCCTGACCTTAGAAGCAGCGGTTACCCTTAAGAAGGAACATATCTACCACGCTGCACTCCTCGATCCTCACACCAGTTCGGAGCTTACGATTGACGAAATCGTTGCCCTCTGTGACGATCTCATCGAAGCTCATGGAGATTGGCTACCAAAATTCAAATAAGCGCTAATTGCGCGGGGGCCAGGCCCTCACACAATTGGGCGAATTTCGGAATTAGATGACGGTGGGCAGCAAGGAAACAGATCCAAATCCTGGATCTGCAGGAAGAATAATCAGAATAATATAGATAAATAAGAGGATTCCACGTTGGAATGTGGAAGATTGCACGTAAGTAGAGAGAAAGGGAAGGTGCAATGCCACGTAAACCACGCATCTGGTATCCGGGAGCCATCTATCATGTTACCTGTCGGGGTAATCATCGCCAGAATATTTTCCGAGATAGTATGGATCGCTACGTCTATCTATCCCAGCTAAAACAAGCGATGAACGATCACGACTGTAAGCTCCTCTCCTATTGCTTGATGACCAATCATGTTCATTTGCAGGTAGAGACATCGAATGTGGAGCTCTGGCACATGATGAAGCAGTTGAACATGAAGTATGTGATCTATTTCAACCGCAAATACGATCTTGTGGGGCGTTTGTTTCAGGGTAGGTATCGAGCGGAGTTGATTGAAGACCTTCGCTCCTGTGTTCCGGTCAGTCGGTATATTCATCTAAATCCTGTTGTAGCCGCCATCTGTAAGAGTCCCGAAGAATATCCCTGGAGTAGTTATCGCATCTTTCTAGGTAAAGAGTCCAGTCCTATTGTAGCTCCAGGGAAAATCCTTGATCTATTTCCAGTGCCAAAGAGGGAGCAGTATCGAATCTATGTGGAAAGAGTGCTACAGGATGAGGTTACAGACGGCAGCACCGAAGTGGCAAATGGGTAACGAGATGAAGACCAACATGATGGCGGTATGATCACCTGATCATAGTCGCTTTTTTACTACAGCTCGTCACTTTCATACCATTATCACATTTCGCAGTGAACTTAATGGCCCGAGACTCGATGGTGAAAACGCTCGCGACATCATTGTCGATTGCGAAAAACCACTGATTTCTTGTTGGAAAACAAAGGATTTCTTTTTATTATGTCGAAATTAATGAGACCAACAATAAGTCGTATCCGGTATTTCGGGTACATCCGGTGCGATAAACCAGTGAAGATAGGGGTGAACGCAGAGCGGAGCCATTAGTGCAATCCTTCGATCAGTTTTCCTGTTCTACTCATGCAAGGTTGGAGATACACATTACATGAATTCAACTTGTTTTCATCGAGTTTTCAAGGAGGAGGATGTATGCAACTGGGAGCCTTGTTTTCGAAACAAGCAATGATGCGACGAGTCTTGATTAGCCTGATTCCCATCATGCTTTTTGCAGTTTACTCATTCGGGTTACGTGTGTTAGTCGTCTTAACTGTGGTGACCGCAGCAGGTGTGTTGACCGAGTATTCCATCTTGCGTTTTATGAAGGGTGGCCCTGGCTTTAAGATTCCTGAGGCAATTTTCGTTACTTCTGTGCTGTTTACCCTAGTCTTGCCCGCGACGGTGCCCTTATGGGTTGCAGTGGTGGGTATTGTCTTTGGCGTTCTATTTGGTAAAGGGGTCTTTGGTGGCTTCGGAAGGAACATATTTAATCCAGCCTTGGTCGCACGATGCTTTGTTTTCATCTCGTTTCCGGCTGCCATGACCATGGGTTGGGTTGCTCCTTTCCAAGGATTACCTGGTGGTTTCGTCCGCTATAGTGCGGGGGTCGATGCCTTGACAGTGGCCACACCACTGAGGGACACAGGTATCGAATTGTCTCGCCTGTTCTTTGGGCAAATCGCTGGATCGAGCGGTGAAATTAGTGCTGTTTTGATCTTACTTGCAGCAATCTACTTAGTTTATACCAAGACTGCCTCCCTTAGGATCATGCTTTCGGGGACGCTTTCTTTCCTAGTGTTAGCAACGGTTTTGTCCTCCCTGGGTGTCTTGCCTGTTTCACCACTTGTGGCACTTTTCAGTGGAGGTTTCCTCTTTGCCATCGTGTTTATGGCCACGGATCCCATAACTGCTCCCCGCGACAAGGCTGCCCAGATCGTTTTCGGGGTTTTGGTGGGCCTCTTTGCCCTAACAATCCGTACATTTTCCAACTTCCCCGAAGGTGCCATGTTTGCCGTTCTTTTGGGGAACACCTTCGGTCCTCTGATTGAGAGACAAGTCAAGCAGTTTGCTGAGCGAAGGAGGATGGCTCATGAAAAGGGATAGTTATCTGTATACAATTGTCTTCACGTTTGTGTTAACTGCTGTCTTTGCAGGAATGCTCGCTATTACGCAGGCCTTTTATCTGCCTGCTATTACGGAAAACGAAGCCAATGTAGAGCGTTCGGCTGTCCTTAAGGTCCTTGGCATTGCGCCGGGTCAGGATCTAGTTACGACCTTCGATGAAAGGGTACAACCGGCTCTAGCTGGCAATGTAACAATTTATGCATCCTATGATACAAATGGTGACCTACTAGGTTACGCCTACCCCTTGGATGGTCAAGGTCTGTGGGGTTCCATTCGGGGTTATATTGGGGTGTCAGGGAGTTTTGATCGTTTGCTCGGAATGGAGTTTACCGAACAGAACGAGACGCCGGGACTCGGTGGTCGGATCAGCGAGTCTTGGTTTAAAGAGCAGTTTGCAGGCGTAACTCTCGTTCCAGGGCAAGCCATCGTCTATGGTGATGGCCTTGATGCGATCACAGGCGCGACGAGCAGTTCCAATGCAGTTCTCAACATCCTAAACAACACTGTCTCTGAGCTCATGACCCACAAGGAGGTGCTGGCACGATGAAAAAAGGAACAATTAAAGCCCTCTTCAAACGTAATGTCTGGGAGGAAAACCAGGTGTTACGCCAGATTCTGGGAATTTGTTCTCTCCTAGCAGTCACGAATCTGGTTTCTAACTCCCTAGTTATGGGTGGAGGCCTAATCTTTTCTGTGGCACTCTCAAGTTTTACCATTTCGCTTCTACGAGTGTATATTCCTCATCGGGTGAGGATGATTGTCCAGACTTTGATCATCGCTGCTTGGGTAATTCTCTTTGATATCATTCTCAAAGCCGTGCTCCCCGATGTGAGCCGAGCCCTTGGTCCCTATATCGGCTTGATCATTACAAACTGCATCATTATGGGAAGAGCAGAGGCTTTTGCCCAGATGAATCCGCCCGTCGAATCATTCTTTGATGGAGTCTTTGCCGGGCTTGGTTATACCATTGTCCTGGTGATCATAGCCTTCATCAGGGAGCTATTGGGCTTTGGCACGATTCTGGGGTTCAATGTGAACTTCGTCGGATTTGAGACCTGGACCATCATGGTGATGCCCCCTGCAGCGTTCTTCCTGGTTGGTGTGATGATTTGGATTGTGAACAACATTATGGCCCGTAAACAAGCTTCTGGAGGTGGTAAGCGTGGGTAGTGCACCATCAATTAGTCCCCTCGTGATCTTTCTCGCTTCGATCTTTAGTAGTAATATGGTGTTGTCCAACTTCCTTGGAATGTGTTCATTTATCTCTGTTTCCTCAGAGTACAAGACTGCCTCAGGCTTAGGAAAAGCGGTGGCCCTGGTCATGGTCTTTACAACTATCATTAACTGGTTGATCTATCACTACGTGATGATTCCATTGGGGCTTGACTACTTGCGTTTCCTGATTTTCATCATCGTAATCGCTGCTACCGTGCAGATTATTGAGATGGCTATGGATCGTTTTCTACCCGATCTCCACATGAAACTAGGCATCTTCCTACCCCTGATCACGGTAAACTGCGCCATTTTGGGTATCAGCCTATTTATGGTGATTCGGAGCTATGGATTTTTACAGACCTTGGTTTTTGGTTTCGGTAGTGGATTAGGCTGGTGGTTAGCCATTGCAGCCTTGGCCGCGATTCGAGAAAAAATGGCTGGTAAGGAACTGCCAAGGGGATTGGAAGGTCCGGCAATCACATTCATCATCACCGGGCTTATGGCCTTGGCTTTTGTGGGATTTTCGGGGATTTTTGTCGTTATGTAAGGGCCAGTAAAGGGCTTCCCCGAGTTTGCAGTTGAGGCCGGGGGAATCTACAAAGAACCCGGAGAGACGCTCGGTGGGAAGCCCATAAGGAAACTCACGAGGAAGTCCATGAAGAAACGGAGTGAGGTCTATGACAGTCTTGTTTACAGTGCTAAGCTTGTCTGTCTTGGCAACGATTCTAGCAGGCATCGTTGTTCTGGCAGATTACAAGCTGAATGACTATGGAATTTGTAAGATTGATATTAATGATGGCACTCGCAGTCTGGAAGTGAATGGGGGTTCCAGCCTACTCTCGAGTTTGGCCAGCCAGAAGATCTTTGTCCCTTCCGCCTGTGGTGGTAAGGCCACATGCGGTCTTTGCAAAGTCACTCTTGTTGAGAGCGCCGGTCCCGTACTTCCTACAGAAGAACCCTATCTGTCTGCAGTGGAGATGGAATCGGGTGTACGTTTATCCTGTCAGGTGAAAGTGAAACACGATCTGAAGATCCGTATTCCTGAGGAGTTTTTCAACATCCGGCAGTATCGTACTAGAGTTTCTGAGATCAAGCAACTGACCCATGATATCAAACAGTTTCGCTTCCAGTTGCTTGAGCCGAATACAATCAACTTCAAAGCTGGACAATATGTGCAGATTGATAGCAAACCCTATGGAAAAGTGACCGAAGCGGTGAGTCGTGCCTATTCCATATCTTCGGTTCCTTCGGAGAACAATATCATTGAGTTGATTATCCGCCTTGTCCCAGGGGGTATTTGCACAACATTCCTGCATGAGCACGTTAAAGAAGGGGATGAAATGACCTTTGCAGGTCCTTTTGGCGACTTCTACCTGCATGAGGGTGGAGACGAACTAATTTTCATTGCTGGAGGTTCGGGGCTTGCTCCAATCCGCTCCTTGGTCTTGGATATTTTGGAAAAGAATCTGGACAAGAAGATGAAGTTTTTCTTCGGTGCGGTGCGCAAACGCGATCTCTACTATGTTGAGTTCTTCCGAGATCTCGAGAAGAGATACGACAACTTCCAGTACATACCGGCGCTGTCTGGGGCTACTCCTGAAGATGAGTGGGATGGGGAAGAAGGTCTGATCACAGATGTAGTGGCTCGCCACGTTCCTGATGCCAAGGGTCGCCAGGCATACTTATGTGGTAGCCCGGGGATGATCAACGCATGTGTCCAGGTGTTGACTAAGATCGGTTTTGAGCGAGAAACCGCCATATTCTTTGACGAGTTTTAGGGGGGATGACCAGTGAAACAAGGACCAGAATTAAAACGTATTGAGGATAATATGCGTTCGGGACAGCTCGCTGCCCACCAGTTTCTAGGTACTGATACGCGTGCGCTGAAAGACATTATCCTCCATGATCAGTTGTTGCTGGAACCATTGGGATTAACGCCTCAAGACATTGCCGAGCGGATGCTCTATTTCACGGAAAAGGCGGAGGAAAATCTAGGGCCCCAGTTAATTGATAAGGTGTTTAGAGTAGAGCGGCAAGAACACAAGGGCGATATACCCTGTCCCTTTGCTGATAACTCCCAGGCATCGAAGTCGATTACACAGGTGACCAATACTCGGACTGGCAAGACTGTGTCTTGGTCTGACCTAAACATTCATCTCATAGCTGAGCATGGTTTTTTTGAAGGACATGGTGCGCCATTTCGAGTAGATCCGGTTGAGATTGCGGAAGTATTAGATATCAAGAAGTGAGGTGGACGGAGTGCCCTTAGATTATGCAATGCAGATTGAACTACAGGGTAAGAAATACTATTTGGAGCAGGCTGCACTGATGGAAGACTCCAGTTTTCGGGAGATATTCCAGAGTCTAGCAGCGGATGAGGAACGGCATTACCAGTTTATCAAACAGATCAAGGAATCGGGCCTGTATGAGTACCAGGAACGGATCATCGAGCATGATGTGGCTGAGGTTTTTGGGGATGCTGTGGAAAATCCCAATTACGTCAAAATCTACCAAAAGGCAGTGGAGTTTGAGGATCGGGCTGTGGAACTCTACAATAAGCTTGCCCAAGATGCCAGATCTGAGGGGGAACAGGCCGCTTTTATGATGTTGGTACGGGAAGAAGAGGCTCATCGAGATCTCCTGCAAAAGGTTTTGGATACTCTGCAACGTCCAGAGGAATATTATCGGAATTTGTAGTGGGCTTTGTGAGCATCCCGAGTGGAATGACAAGGTAAGATGACCATGTAAGATGACAAGGTAAGATGACAAGGTAAGATGACAAGACAAGATGACAAGGATGAAAAAGTAGAGATAATGAGAAGAATAGGAACCCCG
>JAAYOK010000097.1 GCA_012520355.1 Bacillota bacterium
AGTGATGAACGTCAGACTGCTCTGAAGAAAAGCCAAGACTCGAAGCGGGGAGGCAGGGGCGCAAGGTAGAAACCGAGAATAAAGAAATAAAGCACTCCAAAGGGAGTGCTTTTATTGTAAGGAAGTGATCGTCTGAAGTATGATCTGCCAGATAAGCATACGCTTGATGTGATAAAAAAGCAACTAGGCCGGGAGCCTAGGGGTGTTGTAGGCGTGCACAAAAGGTGCGGCTATGGTTATCCCCAGGTGATTGTAACGAGACCTGTTTCCGCTACCTATTCTAACCTGGAAGTCTTTCCCACTTTGTATTGGCTTACCTGCCCTTATTTATGTAAGGAGCTCGCTTTGCTTGAAGCCGAGGGCTTGATTGCCCATTTTGAAGAGCGGATTCAAACAGATCCAGAGTTTGCTGACCAAGTGGAGAAGAACCATGAACAGTATGCAACGAGGCGCTTAAGCCTGATTCCCACCGTGGTGCGGGAGAATATTAAAGAGGAATATCCTGAGCGTTACCGGGTTCTGGCTGAAACAGGTGTCGGCGGAATTCGCTCCTTGGAGGGTGTCAAATGTCTCCATACCCATGTGGCAGATTATTTGGCCCATGGAGAAAACCCCATTGGTGCCGAAACCGTCAAGATACTGGCTAAGCCTCTGGATTGCCCCACGAAACAATGTGAGGACGAGGAGTCCCTCTGATGCGCGCGGTCTTAGATGTGGGAACCAACTCAGTCCGCTTGCTTCTGGCCCATGTCCGCCTCGGCAGGGTAGAACCAATCTTGCGTGAGGTTAGGGTCACTCGTTTAGGCCAAGGAGTGGATGCCTCAGGTGAATTGAGGGACGATGCCATGGAGCGAACCTTCCATGCCCTAGAAGAGCTGATGGGCCTAATTCCTCCAAAAACCCCCACTTCCATTCTGGCCACCAGTGCAGTTCGGGATGCCAAGAACAAAGGGGAATTTGCTAGGCTGGTTCAAGCGCGCCTAGGTCTCTCTTTGGAGATTCTTTCTGGGCTCGAGGAGGCGGAACTATCCTTTTCTGGTGCCCTGGCTTCCCTAGAGGGCTATGAGCTCTTCGATCCAATTACTGTAGTCGATATTGGCGGCGGCAGTACCGAGATCTATAGCGGACATGTAGGAGGGGAGCTTCTAGGTGGCGGTAGTGCACAAATTGGTGCGGTTCGGCTCTTAGAACGCTTTGGCGGTAATCGTTTGCCCTTACCTGAGGAGATCCGAAACATTCTCTTGCCTGTGGTAGAGGAAAACCTGACTTTTCAGCCGAAAACCCTAGTAGCAGTGGGGGGTACCGCCCAAAGCCTAGCCGCTATTATGCAGGAGCTGCCTGTCTACAGTGATGAGAAGGTCTTGGGTTATACCTTTTCCCTAGGGGAACTTGAGGATTGCTATGGTAAGTTGGGCAGACTATCTTTAGAGGAACGCCGTCAAATCCCGTCTCTCCAGCCTGGCCGGGAAGATGTCATCATTTACGGCGCTGCGATTTTGCTTCAGGTGGCCAGGCTTCTGAACTTTGCCAAAATCATGGTCAGTTCGGGAGATCTGCTTGTTGCCCGAATTGCACGAAACTAAGGGCTATTGCAGGCCTATTGCAGGCCTATTGCAACAGCAGTTGACGTACGGGTGTAAATGGTCTATAATGATTTTTGGATACGCCGGGGTGGCGG
>JAAYOK010000098.1 GCA_012520355.1 Bacillota bacterium
CCCCCGCCGATCTCATAGATAATCTCCCTTAAGCTCATCCCCATGGGAACCTCAACTAAACCGGTGTTGTTGATCTTTCCGGTTAGGGCAAAGACTTTCGTACCGGTTGATTTCCCAGTGCCAACAGCTCGATAAGCATCGGCTCCACCGCGAATAATATCGGGGATATTGCCGAAGGTTTCTACATTATTAATGTTCGTCGGCTTACCCCATAGACCAGATACTGATGGAAAGGGCGGCTTGGGTCTAGGCATACCCCTTTGACCCTCGATCGAGGCCATCAATGCAGTTTCTTCACCGCAGACAAAGGCGCCAGCACCCTTTTTGATCTTTAGGTCAAAGTTAAAGCCAGAGCCGAAGATATCTTGGCCCAATAGGCCATATTCTCTTGCTTGGGCAAGGGCGATTTCGAGACGACGAATGGCCAAGGGATACTCGGCGCGCACATAGATATAACCCTCGTCGGCGCCAATTGCGTAACCAGCAATTATCATTCCTTCAATAATCCGGTGGGGATCCCCCTCTAATAAGCTCCGATCCATAAAGGCTCCCGGATCTCCCTCGTCAGCGTTGCAAATCACGTATTTCTTGTCACCAGGTGTTTGTCTCGTAAACTCCCATTTTAAGCCCGTTGGAAAGCCGGCACCACCACGGCCTCGCAGGCCAGACTTTTTGATCTCTGCGATGACCTGATCCGGTGTCATTTCTGTCAATGCTTTGCCGCAGGCCTCATATCCATGGACGGCAATATACTCTTTGATGCTTTCTGGATTGATTCTACCGCAGTTAGCCAAGACAATACGGTGTTGCCGTTTGTAGAAATCGATATCGCTGTAGGCAGGGATTCTTGCGGTCGTGCCTACCTCAGTGTACAGTAATCTCTGAACGATTCGACCCTTAAGGAGATGTTCTTCCACAATATCTCCCACATCATCCGTCTGAACTTGGCAATAAAAAACCCCTTCTGGGTAGACAATGACGATGGGACCTTGCTCACAAAAACCGTGACAACCTGTTTCCACAACTTTAATCTCGTCCTGGAGACCAAACTCCTCGAGTTTTCCGTTCAAATGGTCTTTCACACTGTTTGCGCCGGAGGAGACACAGCCTGTTCCTGTACAAACCAAGACATGAGAGCGATAAAACGTTGGGTTCATACTAGACTCCTCCTTCCTCAAGGCGTGCTATGGCCAGTTCCTCCACAACATGACCGTTGATAATGTGTTCGACAATAATTCGTTCCACATCGTTTGCGGTGACTTTGCCATAGGTAATCCGATCTTCACCTGGCAACTGGACATCCATTAAGGGTTCTTTTTCACACATCCCGATACAGCCAGTTTGGGTTGTAATCACATCGAGATTTCGCTTACGTAGTTCTTGGGAAACAGCCTTGAGAATGTCTCGGGCACCAGCTGCAATGCCACAAGTTCCCATACCAATAGTGATAGTAGGTTTCCCCTCACTTTTTCGTGCAGACAGTTCTTTTTCCAGCTCTATCCGTAGTTCTCTTAACTCCTGAAGTGATTTCAAGATCACTCACCCCCGTATAGATCATCTATTCCTTCTTGCATAAACCCTTCCAACCAGCTAATCATGGTTGGATGGTTAATAGCAACTTCGCCGAGCTCCCTCTTGATCTCTCTCGTATCAAGGCACAGAGTTTTGTCTCGGTAACTATGCCGATATACCACATCTAGATCGGGATTCAGCATGATGACCGCAAGCAAAGTTCCGGCTAAATCCCCGAAGGGAGCCCGATCAATGTGATGATAGCGGAACGTAGCGGTTACCTTGGTGCCCTTGCCAACTTCGGAGTCGATCCGAAACTCACCCTCTGCCCCTTCTGCAGCTTGAGCGAAGAGTGCAAGGCCCAGCCCAACTCTTCGTGTCTTTCTTGATGTAAAAAAGGGATCCGTAACCTGATCGAGTAGCTCTTTGTGAATACCTTTACCGTTATCGGCTATCTGAATGGTCAATTGATCCCGAGCTAAATCTTCATCAATCTGAATCTCAATGAGAGAAGCCAAAGCCGCAATAGAATTTTGTACAATGTCCAAGATATGCAGTGATAATTCCCGCATCAGGCACCTCAGTTGGCCAGTTTCAAGGTACTTTCTATTTCGGGGGTCATGTCTTCGTCTCTGTACCCAGCCAAAATCCCCGCCACCTTATCTGGACTTAACCTACCATAGGTATCGTCATTGATCATAATGACCGGTGCGAGACCACAAGCCCCAATGCAGGCCACTGTTTCCAACGTAAACTGCAGATTTTCTGTGGTGCCACCGCTTGTGATGCCTAAGTCTTGTTCAATCGCTCGCAAAACTTCCGTACCGCCCCTGACATGGCAAGCTGTTCCGGTACAGACCCGAATCACGTTCTTGCCCCTGGGCTTCAAATGAAACTGGGTGTAAAACGTCACTACACCGTAAACTTTAGCTGTAGAGAGCTTCATACTGGACGCTATCTCCTGCAAGATGTCTGCGGGTAAATAGCCATACTGCTCTTGGGCTTCCTGCAAAATGGGAATCAGATTTGCCTGCTCCGTACTATAACGACTGAAAATTTCCCGTAAGGGCTGGAGATATGTTTCACGATTTTCCTTGCCACTACCACAAACACAAGCCACAATAGCCACCCCTTTTGTTTTTGTTAATTTTCTAACTTTGACGTTATTTTTTTCACAATTACTGCCTAGAAACAGCCCGCACACAAGCAGGCTTTATGAATAGTTTCACATGTCTCGTCAGCTTGATTATACATGTCTTCAATTCTCGTTTCAACCATTTATGACGAATTATTTAAAAGAGGATCGAAAGCTCACTGCGGAGCTCTTCATTAACCCTAAAACCCCTGGTTCCCCCACAACGACCAATGTCGTGCAAAAAGTGACTGTCTGAACCTTGAACAAATCGATACCGCTCTAATTCGGAATGGGAACGGAGAAAATCCACGGGAGCCGTATTGCCAGAGATTTCAAGTACCCTTATTCCCGCATCTGGGGGAATGATCCCTAATTGCCCAAGAATGCTGTTGACTGGCCGATCCACATGGGCCGGTATCACCACGCACCCGAGACTTGTGACCGTCTCCAATGTTTCAGACAAGGAGAGCTTGGTTGCCAGAGCTAAGAGGCGATCTTCTTTGGCGACATATTCATCCTGCAGATCGGTTAAGAGCTGATAACCGAAGAGCTCCTCTTGATTTTTCCGCTTGGGCAAGTTTTCATAAACAATGGCGTCCCACGTTAAGAGTCCATCCAAGCTTGGAAAATAGCAAAGAAGGTGAACCTCCTCCCTTGTCTCGACTTCCATGGCAGGGATCAGCCGGATCCCCTTCGCTGCAGCCAACTCCAGGGCTACTTGGATATTTCCTGCACTATTGTGATCGGTAATGGCTATGCAATCCAAGCCTAGGTTTATCGCCTGGCGAATGACATTGCCAGGGGTCATCAAAAGATCCGCACAAGGCGATAAGCAGCTATGGATATGGAGGTCACATCTGAGTTCCTTGTCTTGATGCATTCTGCTTCCCTTTCTGGGCTAGACTCCCAAGGCGATCAGCTTGCGGATCAAATCCGCAGCGGACATGGGGGTACGTAGGATCGTGACTTCAACTTCGCCGGCCTTTTGAACGGTGGCAGGTTCAATGGGGAAATTCTCCACAACAATCACTGCCGCAACCTCGGTCAAACTGGCAACGGCCACCACGTTTTGGTGACTATGTACAGTAATCCAGATATTGCCAGGCTTTGCTTGCGCCATGACATTGCTTAGGAGATCCCCAACATAAATGCCGGATACTTCTTCTTCAAGGGACCCGGAAATCACTTCTAGTCCAAGCTTTGTAGCGATCTCTTTCACTTTCATCTACCCTACTCACCCATCCTTATAGTCTTTTCTTTCTTCATCACTGGCGGTAGTTCATTCAGTAAGGTTGACAAGGTCTCGGCTAAATCACCCATCTGTTTGCGGAGCAGGAAGATGCAATCACTCCGGCTAGCCACTCCTGTCACGATGTCTTCAGCTAGAGTCTTGCAGTCTGGAGCCCCGCAGGCTGCGCAGTCTAGGCCAGGTAGCACCGCGATTTCTTCTTCGAGTTGTATCAGTTTCTCCATAGCCCTTGCCAAATCCTTATCGAGTTCACCCATCTGGAGTGGTTCGAATGGTCCAGGTAAGCTGAAGTCATATCCATCATTCTGCTCAATCATCCCTTTGCCTCTAGACCTTAAGCGACGCAGGTCAGAGCGGGCCTGAAAGGGGTTGACCACATTAAAGACCCCACCAACGCAACCAAACTCACAAGCGGAGAGTTCAAAGTACCTGACTCCTTTAATGTTGTCGCGGGAGAGTTCATCAAGGAGGCCACGAACCCGGTGAATACCAGAAACGGAGAGGCTGTAATCTTGTATTTGTTTGTGCAAGAGCTCCACTTCACCACCACCTTGTCCCCACCCCAAACCCAAGTAGGGAACAGGATCGTCATGTGTGTCAGCATCCCTCTGTTTCTCCAGAGCGGACAAAACAGCCGCATAGGCCTGGGTGACTCCGATGGTCTGATCAATGGGACTCCTTTCAATTCCAACGGGATCGAAGATGGTGGTGTTTTTCCCTGGACAGGGGGTTAACAAAAACACCCCTATTTCTTCGGGTGAAACGCCCTTAGCGATGGCATCTCGTCGCGCCTTTTCACCCATGGCATCCGTAGGAGCCTTAAAGGGGATCAAATAGTCCGTTAACTCAGGGTAAAGAAGCTTAATGAGGCGGACGACGACCGGGCATGATGAGGAGATGAAAATGCCGGGGTTGGCAGCAAGAAACTCCGATGTCTGCCTACTTAAGGCCTCAGCTGCTAAAGAAACATCCCACACTTCCCTAAAACCAAGCTCAAAGAGGCTACGCCTAACCTTAGCTGGCTCCACTCGTCCAAACTGCCCGTAAAAACTAGGGGGGACTAAAGCTATGGGGTAGCGGAAGCCTGCTATATCTTCCATGTCTGAGGTGCGAGAATGCTTGGCATGGTAGGCGCAAATACGAATACACTCCGCACAGTCAATGCAAAGCTCATCCCTAATTAGGGCCTTCCCATTATGGACCCTGATGGCTTTGGTGGGGCAGTTCTTAACACAGTTGGTACACCCTTCGCATAGCTCTTCCTTCAGCAATACAGAGTGTTTTTTCACGCGTTTCACTCCCATCGGCAATCACATTGGCAAAAGACTATAAATAAATGCTAGCAGTAAACTTACTCCTCGACCCCTGGCCCGTTTCCACTTCCAGCTCATGGGAGTAGTATTTGACATTGTTGAGGCCCATACCGGCACCAAACCCCATACCTCGGACCGAATCATCTGCAGTAGAATAACCGGGCTGAAAAGCTTTTTCCACATCTGGAATGCCAGGACCTTGGTCTTCAGCCACCACGGTAATTTTTTCCGAGGAAATGAGGACGGTGATTTCCCCTCCCAAGGAGTGAATGATGATGTTCATCTCGAGCTCGTAGGTGACAATAGTTACACGGCGACTGAGATCCGATTGAATCCCCAGTTTTCGTAAAATATCTTTCAAGCTACTGGAAACCTCACCCCCACGGGTGAAAGCGCCCTTTTCGATTTTGCTTTGTAACAGAATCTGCTCTTGCATCTAATCCCTCCAGGCTTAATCGATGGGGCGCATCGTTTCTGAACCCAAGCCCGCCTGGTACAAACGCCCGCAACACTCAAACATAGAAAGCGGTGATAAATACAGATTGATGCCCTTCTCCCAGGCGAGATCGATGGTATCTTGGGTTGGTCTCTTCCCCCTGACAAAAATAATAAACTTGATATCCGTCATTTCACATGTCCTAACAACCTGGGGATTTGTCAATCCTGTTAAGAGCATTGTCTTCTCTTGGGAAAAAGCTAAGACATCGCTCATTAAATCGCAGCCACAGACTGTCTCAATTGGATAGTCTGGCTCATCAACGGCAACCAATGGGTCTAACTCTATCAGTGAAATGATCTCAGCTAGTGTCAACTAGAATCGTCCCTCCAACCAAATCTGCATAATGAAAGTCCTGCAATATTGCTTCTTTCTCATTATAGCATATTAGTCAATTCGTTCACAAAGTTTTCGCTTCCCTTCCATCAGAGTACCTCACAATATAAAAAAACCCCAGCTCAGCTGAGGGTTTGCATGTCCAGAAACATATCCACCACTTGAGGATCAAAATGGGACCCTCGCTGTTCCTTGATATACTCCAGCGCCTCTTCCCTCGTCCATGCTTTACGATAAGGTCGATCGCTGGTCAGGGCATCATACACATCCACTACGGTGAAAATTCGGGCTTCCAAAGGAATCTCCTCACCCTTCTTGCCCAAGGGGTAACCGCTACCATCATATTTTTCATGGTGGTATAAGGGAATGGCAAGGGAAGGCCGTAAATACTCAATAGGATATAACATGTCGTAACCAAGCTCTGGATGGCGGCGCATTTCCTTCCATTCCTCCTCGGTCAAAGGACCGGGCTTGAGGAGGATCGCATCGGGTATGCCAATCTTACCAATGTCATGTAAGAGGGCGCCACGCTGAATGGTAATCAGCTCAGCCTCATCGAAGCCCATTTTGCGCGCCAGCTCTAAGGTCATATCCACAACTCTACGGCTATGTCCTTCCGTCTCGTAATCCCGCAATTCCAGGCCGCGGGTTAAACTTTCAATCGTTTCCTCATAGGCATGATTTAACTCATCATAGGCCCGGTGTAACTCTTGCTCCGCGAGTTTCCGTTCTGTAATATCCCGGGCAATACCTTCCAGGGCGTGTAGGCGTCCATCCTTGTTATAAAGAGGCGTGATGCGATGTTCAAGCCAAATCGACTTCCCTTCTCGGCTCTTGATCTTACCTACCCAAGGCTGGGTCCAATGGAGCTCGTCGCAACCTGTGGGAGAGATCACATCCCGGGCCAGGGCAGAATTCTCCGCAAGCTCTTCTGCACTATAGCCCGTGATACTCTGTACCGAAGGGCTCACATAGTCGAGGGTATAGGCTTTTGGCTCTAAGCCTACTTGGATACGATAGATAATATCTAGAGCGTTTTCCGCCAAGTGACGATAACGCGCTTCACTCTCGCTGAGGGATTCTTTGATCCGTTCTTGCTCCACAATATGTTCCTCTATTTGCTCGATATACGCCTGTTTCTCGTGGGCGAGCCTCGTTCGTTCGATTTCGAGTGCTGCCATGCTAGCCAGAGCATGGAAGATATCGATTTCATCTTGCGTAAAGGCATGGGGCCTCCCCACACTACCAATAATCAAAATACCAATGACCCGCCCTTGATTGGAAAGGGGAGTATATAGAAGGGAACGGAGGTCACGTACCCGAGCCACAACTGCTTCTTCCGCGGTCAATGAAACAGCCAGGATATCCGGTAGAATCAATTCCCTTTTCGTCGAGATCACTTTCGAAATATGGGGATGACTCTTGAGCGGAGCTCGTTTCATGGCTTCTGGGAAGTCAGCAGGCAGGGCAGGAGATGTGGTTTGCAGGTTCAGTACTCCTTCATTGTTCAGCAAATAGACAGCGGCAGAACCCCGGTTCATCAGCTGAGCCGCCCCATCGACAATCTTCTGGAATAACTCTCGCATATCATGGGTGATGGCGAGAGTGTTACCCACCTCTAAAAGCATCTGTAGCTGATTGCTTTTCCAAAGCAAAATCTCTTCTGTAGTGGCTATTGTTGGATCCAGTTCGATCATTTCTCGCTCCACATTTATCACGTCCCATAGGTTCAAATCCTCAGCTTCGCCATGGAGTGGCGATACCGTTATTTTCTTGCTATACCTGTCATCTCCTTCAAAAAATGCAAAGATTTCGGGACGTTTCACACCAGAGAACGAGGCTGCTCATTGATGATCCTAATGGCCCTTAAGTACTGTGATCCATCGAAGTTCTAGTTTTTCTCCGTTATACTGAAACGTGAAATGAGAGACTGGAGTTCCCGTGCCATTTCCGTTAAACCCTGGGCAGAGCTGGCGATTTCTTCCACAGTGGCCGATTGCTCCTCGGTTGCTGCTGCCATTTCCTGTCCCCCAATTTCGATTTGCTGGGTATCGGAGCGAACTGCACCAATCCGCTCGCTTACTTCGTTGATGGAGTCAATGATGGTATGGAGTAGATTCGCTGTGTCAGAGACGATTCTTGCGGTTTCACCCACATCGGAAACACCTTTATCTACGCCATCAGCTGCCTGTTTGGTCTTGGTCTGAATATCGGTAATCAAGTTGCGAATATCTTGGGTTGCGCTGTTACTTTGCTCCGAGAGTTTCCGAATTTCATCGGAGACCACCGCAAAGCCGCGACCTTGCTCACCGGCTCTGGCCGCTTCAATGGCGGCATTGAGGGCCAAGAGATTGGTTTGCTCGGTAATCTCAAAGATCGTTTGGACAATGAGTTCAATCTGGGCTGAACTCGCTTCCAGGCTCTGGACAATCTCAGCTAAGTACTCAATACTATGCACCAACTCATCCATTTTGGCCGTGGTGGCAGCGAGAGCCTTTTCCCCTTCTGAAGCCATGGTGGTGATTCTCGAGGTGGCAGTGGTGGCTTCGATGACGGTCTGGTTCATAGATGTTACGGTACCGGCAAACTGATTGGCATTACTGGCCACTTCTTCCACGGAGGCACCTGTCTGTTCCGTAGCTGCCGAGAGGGTGTTGGATGTATCCAAGACCTGTTCCGCGGACCTGGAGACATTCTGGATGACACCGCGCAGATTCTGTACCATCTGGTTAAAGGCCAGGGCTAAAGCCCCAATCTCGTCATTGCGGCTAACCGATGTGATTTCTTCCAAGTTACCAGCAGCAATCTTATCCGCCCCCTCCCTCAAGCGAATAATGGGTTTCGAGAGGGAATTGGCCAAAAAGTAAGCTAAGATCGATCCGATGGCTAGGGCCAAAAGGACAATTAGAACTGCGACTTTTCTCATGTCCGCCAAAGCACTCATTACATCTTGTTCATCCGCCTCCAGGGCAATGGCCCAACCAGTACGGCTGATGGGTGCGAAGGAAATGATCCGTACCGAACCATTTTGTTGATACGTATCAACTCCGGTTTGACCCTTGAGCATGTCTGTTACAACCGGCAGGAGATCTGCTTCCACTTGAAACAGATCGGAGTTTCCTAAGTAACTTGAGTCGGGGTGGCCAAGAACCATACGATTTTGGTTCACAAGCCAACCATGTCCAAAACCCCCCAGCGTCATCTGGCTCGCAATGGCCTGGAGCTGTTCAAGACTCACCGAAAAAGCCAAAACACCCGCGACTTGGTTCGACTCATCATAGATGGCCCGTGCCATCATGACTGTAGCGAGATCCGTAGCTTGGGTGATCATGGGTTCGGAATAAAAGACACCTTTCCCCGCCAAGGCGCCGAGGAAGTAGTCCCTTTGCCCGATGTTAATGACATGACCTTCCACAGTCAGAGCCTGACCTGTCAAGTCGGCCAAGAGAATTCCTCCATAATAGGGACGTTCGTTGATGAGTGTCTCCATCAAAACCTGGGCTCGTTCCAAGTTCAGCCCACGAATCTCTGGAATTTGAGAGAATAGAAACATCTCGTCTTCAATGGATGATAACCACTGGGAGATGGCTTCGCCATTTTGCTCCGCAACTATGACGGCCTCCCGTAAGATATAGGATCGCACCAAGTTGCTGGCATTAAAATAGAAAAAAGAGCTCACTCCAACCGTAATCAGTAGGAAAACGAAACTGAGCAGGACCACCATTCTGGTTTTGATACTGGAAATAGCAAAACGGTGTTTCACTACTATCCCTTCTCTCTGTCTGGAATGCGATTTCGCAGGTTTGTTC
>JAAYOK010000099.1 GCA_012520355.1 Bacillota bacterium
ATTGGGCAGGGGATCAACTTAGTGAATGGAGCGAGTTCCGTGCTCAACTTGTTGCTGGACTATCTGCGGGTCTATCTGGCATACCCTTTTGGAGTTTTGATATCGGTGGCTTTGCCGGAGACTTTCCTAGCCAGGAGCTCTACCTGCGTTCGGTGGCCATGGGAGCCTTTTGCCCTGTCATGCAATGGCATTCAGAACCTCGGGATGGTCAGTTCTACCATACTGCCCGGGAACGCTGGAACAATGATCGCAGTCCCTGGAACCTGGCAACTTTGTATCAAGAGGAAGGAATCATCAGCATCTATCGCAAGTTTGCCAACCTGCGTATGAATCTACTACCCTATATCTACCAAGAAGCCAAGTACTGTGCTAAAAGCGCAAGGCCACTCATGACCCATCTCATCGTGGATTATGCCCACGATGCAAAAGTGTGGTTTGTTCATGACCAATACATGTTCGGTCGGGAACTCCTGGTCGCTCCTATTACCAAGGAAGGGGTTCTAAGCCGAGAGATCTACCTTCCTGCTGGAACTTGGCACGATCTTTTCTTGGGAGGAACCATCGAGGGAGGACAAACAATTGAGTATGCCTGTCCTATCGATCGAATCCCTGTTTTTGTCCGAGATGGGGCATCTATCGCGGTGAATCTGGGTTCCTCTAGGCAGATTGGTTCCCAGGATAGATCCGCTGGGGTGGGTAATGATCTCACCCGCTATGAGCAGCTCGCCTTTTTATGCTTTGGCGAAGGGAGCTGTGAGTTCTCTGACGACCTTGGCCTAGAGTTATCCATCCAAAACGGCCAAGTCCGGGGAAAGGGAATCCCAGAGGTACTCTTGGTCGATTGTGCTGGGCTCTCTGGTCATGATGTGCAGCTATTTGAACGATTCGTTTCCGCCAAGACCGTAGAGGTGGAGTAGAGCGTGAGGAGGGATCTTCGTGGGAAAGAGGCTGACGATTTTTCTGTTCCTGCTCCCTAGTTTGGTTGGTTTGATCTTGTTTTCCATCATTCCCATTGGTACCTCCCTCTACTTGAGCTTAACAGAGTGGGACATCATTGGCGGGCCACCGAAACTCCAGGGGCTGAAAAACTATATGCAGATTCTAAGCAGTGAGGAAATGACGAGGCTCTTAGGGAACACCCTGTATTTTATCGCCCTGTATATTCCCTTGATCTTGCTTGCGTCCATCTTGGTGGCCATGCTCTTGAACAATCGCTTCAAGGGAATCGGGGTCTATCGAACCATCTACTACGTTCCTGTCTTAACCTCCTGGGTGGCGGCGGCTCTACTCTGGAAATGGCTGTTAAACCCGAAATATGGTGCGGTCAATGCCATTCTTGGCGTCTTTGGAATTCAAGGACCAAGCTGGCTGCAAGACAAGGTCTGGGCCATGCCAGGTATCGTCCTTGCTAGTATCTGGAAGGATATGGGATATTTCGCTCTGATCTTTCTTGCTGGTCTACAGGGGATTAGCAAGTCTTACTACGAGGCTGCGGAGATTGACGGAGCTAGTTCCTTTGCTAAGTTCAGATACATTACCTTGCCCTTGGTTACTCCCACCTTGTTTTTTGTCATGGTGATTTGCATCATCAACTCCTTTCAACTCTTTCCCCAGGTCATGGTCATGACGGAAGGGGGGCCGGGTGGGGCGACGCAGGTCTTTGTAGAACGGATTTACAACTATGCCTTCCGCTACTACAAAATGGGTTACGCAGCGAGCCTATCTTGGATCCTCTTCGTCTTCATCTTTGTCGCAACCCTTATTCAGCTGAGAATGCAGAGAAAGTGGGTGCATTATGACTCGTAAGAGGATCATCAGCAAGCTTGGGTTCTATGTTTTTGCCACACTCATCGGCTTCTTTAACCTGATTCCGTTCTTTTGGATGGTCTCAACGTCTCTCAAGGCGAGGCAGGCCTTACTGGTTCTGCCTGTTCAGTGGATGCCTGATGCACCAAGTTTTGAGGCTTATCAGAGACTCTTTCAACTCTTTCCCTTTGCCCGTGCCATCTGGAATAGTGTGTTTATCTCGGTGACCACGACAATCATTGTAGTGGTCTCAGCCTCCATGGCCGCCTATGTCTTTGCTAAAATCCCATTTAAGGGAAGGGAAGTTTTGTTCACCTTGTTTCTCATGACCATGATGATCCCGGGGCAGGTGACCATGATTCCCAACTTCTTGGTCTTACGCTATCTAAGATTGCTCAACACATATCTGGGGGTGTTGCTGCCCACCATTTACAATGCCTTTGCCACGTTTTTACTCCGTCAGAATATGCGGGTCATACCCGATGCCTACATTGAGGCGGCGATCATTGATGGAGCATCCCACTTCACCACCTTTTGGCGGATCATTATCCCTTTAAGCAAGCCCATTTTAGCAGCCCTTTCAGTCATCACCTTTATGGGTACCTGGAATGACTATCTCTGGCCTTTAATCGTCTTGACCGATCGAGCAAAAATGACGCTACCTGTGGGTTTAGGACTCCTTAACACCCAGTATGGTAACCAGTATAATCTTTTGATGGCCGGTGGTCTTATCTCGATGCTTCCAATCTTGGTTCTGTATTTTCTAGCCCAAAAGCACTTTGAACAAGGCTTAAGTATAGGGGGGATAAAAGGCTAAAAAACGGCGGTAATGAGTTCGGCATTCAAAACAAAGAAGTGGAGTGAAGATGAATGAAAAACGCAAGAAGTTTCTTGGTGTTGTCGCTCTTGCTGGTTCTTTGTCTGTCCTTTGCAGTTCATGCTCAGGTGGTTACCATCGACTTTCTCAACTTCTCTTCAAGCGGTGAGAATGAAGTCCATCTCGAAAGAATGCGTGAGATTTTCGAAGCTCAAAACCCGAATATCAAGGTGAATATCCAGACGGTCGGGTACGGCGATTATTTTGTGCGGTTGATGACGAGTGTTGTTGCAGGTACCGCGCCAGACGCCTTCGAACTGAACTTTGAAAACTTTGCAGCTTACGCTATGAAGGGGACGATTCAACCCCTCGAGGAGCTTATCGAACGATCAGGATTTGATACGTCAGTTGCGGATTCCAGTGCCCTGGCTGCCTTCACCAGTGATGGGAAGCAGTATGGGTTACCCTTTAGTTTCTCTAACGTCATTGTCTTGTACAACAAGGAACTCTTTGATCGGGCCAATGTTCCCTACCCAACGAACGAATGGACCTGGGACGATCAACTAGCCGCGGCTCAGAAAATCCGGGCCTTGGATGATGACATTTTTGGCATCTTCCAGCCCATTCAGTTCCACGAGTTTTACAAGGTAGTGAAGCAAAATGGTGGTAGCCTGTTCAATGATGATATGACGAAGTTTACAGTGAACACGCCAGAGAATGTAGCCACGCTCCAGTACATGGTGGATCGTGTGCAAAAGTATAATGTCATGCCCACAGAAGAACAACTATCGGGCATGGGCGACTGGGATCTGTTTGCAGCGGGTCGTCTAGGGATGCTTGTTACCGGTAGCTGGGCGTTCCCCTACATGGCAGAGAATTGCGATTTCGAGTGGGATATCGCGGTAGAGCCTGGAAACAC
>JAAYOK010000100.1 GCA_012520355.1 Bacillota bacterium
ACCAGTTCCTCCACGAGCTCAAGATAGTTCTTGCCAGCCAAGTCAGGCAGGCAAATGCCCTGCAGCTTTGAAATGATGGGTAACCATTCCTCGAGGTAACGACTGGGTAAACTAGAGTTCGCTCCGCACAGGGCGCCTACGATGGCAGGTAGGCTATCTGCAAGTTTAGGAAAGGCTAAAGAATACAACATGCCCTGTTCTATGTCACCTTCCACCAAGATGGCAATGGAGTAGGCCAAAGCCAAGACTTCAGGGGCCGCGCCACCATAACTGTACTCTTTATTGATCAATCGATCGAGCTTAGGAATGAGGCCGAAGGCCGGAGTCTCCTTAGACTCCTCTACAATCTTCATTCCTTCCTGTACTACGCGGGCTACCCAAGAATCGGCTGGTAAAACCTCCTGCCCCAGCTGAATGGCGGCCTCTAAGCTCGAACCTGAGCAGAGGGCACCGATTGTAACTCCCAAGGCCTGGGCAGCCCAGAGTCCATCGCTGGAGTTTGTCACAGAGGCATCAAGTTCAACCATGCTTAGGATTTGCTCCCGCTCCCCCTGCCACAAAACACCAATGGGTATGGCCCGCAGGCAGGCACTATCATCGAAGTAATGGGCGTTATCACTTCCGGTCACCGGTGGCTGGGACCCGCGGCGAAGGTTATGGAGTGCTCCCATAAGACTAATGGTGCCCCGCACCCCATCTTGCTCCAGTAAGGCCCTCCACTTTTGAAGGATATGAGCCGAAGTCAAATGGCCCCCCGTTTCAATGAGGGATTCCATGGTAAAGCTCGCCCACTCCGTATCATCCGTGGGGGCAAATTGCAATGCCTCTGTGGGACGGTTTAAGGAAAAGGGCATGGGAAACCGTACAATCCCCTGCTCCTCCTGGGCCACATCAATCTCCCGCCGCAAACGGCGGGTCCAAAACGGTAGGGTATAGGTACGATGATAGAAAGCGGGCCAACCAAGGGCATCCCCAATCGCTAAGGCAAAAAGTGCGTTTTTACCGCGCTGTTCAGAGCTCACCCGCATCCCCTCCTTTTCCTAAGCCCACCAGGGCATCAGCTGTCTGAATCACGTGCATCCCTGCCACTTGCCGAATGCATATTCCCCGGACGCTTTGCATGGGTGCACCCCAGTTTTCTGGAATACAGGCCAGTCCGCCTAAGGCTCCCGTAATCGAGCCTGCAATAGCAGCGATGGTGTCGGTGTCCCGGCCAATATTCGTACCGCCTAAAACGCTCTGAACAAAGTTGCCCCTTGCCGCGGCAATCAGTCCAAAGGCCAAACCCACTGCTTCAGGAGCAAGGTCGCTCCAATGATAATAATCAGCCACTAGGGCAGCGTAGAGGGGCTCTAGGGCCTCCCAAACATCTTGATAGCTACGGCCAATTTCCACCCCTTGACTAATCGCCCTGGCGGTCCAAGAGTCCTCGGGGATGACATCTAGGGCGCTTTGGGCCAACCTGAGTGCGATTTCGTCATCTTCGGTAGGTGCTAAGCGAAGCGCCAGAGAAGTGGCAGCGGCCACCGCCTGACCAGAATAGATCCCTTCGCCAGAATGGCTCACTAGACCATCCCTCTTAGCCAATTCCGCAGCTAGACTAGGGTTCCCCGGAGCTACAATGGCAAAGGGGGCCACTCGCATGGCAAGTCCATCGCTCCAGGCATGGACATGTTCACCGCTGGCTGGGGGAAGTAGTCCTTGGCGCAAGTTTTCTATGGCAGCCATTTCACTAAAACCCGCCCCTTTAAAACCCCCTTCTTGGCTGGCTAAATGTTCTTGCCACTCCTTGGCTACCTGAAGGGGCGTGAAATCCAAGCCATACTTTAAAAGGATACTGGCAGAAAAGAGGGCGTACTCCGTATCATCACTGACTCCAGGGTGTTCTGTTAGGAAATCGGTAATTCTCCCGTAGGTGGTTTGAATAAATTCCAAGGTCTTCCCTTCGGTAGGCTGGCCGAGGGCATCGCCCACGGCCAGACCTAGAAGACAACCTCTTGCTTTGTCTTGCAATGTCATAGGATCACTCTCTTATTGGTAACGTCTAAGAATACGTTGACCTTCCTCTTCCATACGTTTTGCTGCTTCTTCCACAGTGATTTGGTTATTGAAGAGCTCTTGCAGTACAGGAGTGGCTACCCGGTCTTTCCACTCAGCAAAGGCAGCCGAGTCTTGCCAGGGTCCCATAGTAAGGTGCTGTACCGTTTCGCTGGAAACCTTCCAACCTGCTTCTTCCGTTTGGAACTCAGGTAAGGCGAGGGCAGATTCTCTGGTTGGGAACATCCAGTCACCTAGGGCCAACTTGGTCATATTTTCCTTGGTCAAGAAGAATTGGATAAACTCCATGGCTTCCTTGGCATGCTTTGAATCCCGAGGAATACTTAGAGTTTGTGGGTTAGCACCTTGTTGCTGGCTGACACCCTTAATTGGAGGCAAGACACCCCAGTTGAAATCGTCTGGTGCGTTCTCCACGATTTGTTGACGGGCCCAAACACCAATGCCAGGAATTAAAGCATAGTCACCTTCATAGAAGGCTGGCAGTACAGCGGTGCCGGAAAGACCAACAGCGCCAGGATAGGCCGTTTGATCCACATAGATCATATCCATAATGACTTGGAGTAATTGCTTCTCCGCATCACCAACTTTAAGCTCATGTTTGCCATTGACTTTTTGGAAGTAACCGCCACCATAACCTAAGGTCAGGTTCATAATGCGGTTTACAGGAGCTCTCAGCGGGATGGCAGCACCCCATTGATCCACTTGACCATCGCCATCAAAGTCTTTGGTGAGCTCTTTGGCCACTTGGCGTAAGTCATCCCAGGTCCAAGGATTGTCGCTGGTGGGAAGATCAATTCCTGCCTCATCCAAAATGTCCTTGTTATAAAGCACGATTAGGGATTCCCACAAAAATGGGATACCAAAGATCTGGCCCTCATCGTTGCTCACGCTTTGCCAAGCACCGTCAAAGATATCGTCTTTCATTTCTGCCGGAATCAGGGTAGACAAATCCGTGAGATAACCTCTTTGGGCAAAGTCAATAATTTGGGCGGATTCGTAATGGAAAATGTCTGGAACATCCTTGGTTTCAAAGGAGGTCACCATGTAGTCATGGATGGAATCCCAAGATCCATGTACATACTCCACTTGAATATCGGGGTTAAGCTTGTTCCACTCATCCACGATGGCCAAGTTGGCCGCGACGGATTGCTCTTGCCAGGCTAGACTGACAAAACGAAGCTGAACAGGCTGGGCGGAGCCCAAAGCAGTGAAACCGAGAACCAAGACCAAAACCAACACTAAACTTGTAACTGAGCGACGATGATTCATTTTTCTTCCTCCCTATGTGTGTATTATTGTTTTACCGCCCCTGACATCAGGCCCGAAACCAGACCCTTCTGCAGGAACGCGAAAACCAAGAGTGTGGGGATGGTAGCAACGAGACATGATGCAGCTAGAGGTCCGAGCCTCGTCATGCCTTCGCTACCAGTAAAGCGTGATAAGTATACAGGCAAGGTGGTGAGCTTTGGTGTCTTAAGTAAGACCAAGGCAAAGAAGAACTCATTCCAAGACGAGATAAAGGCAAAGAGTCCAGATGCCACAATGCCTGGCACAAGGAGTGGAAAGACCACCTTTTGGAGCACTTGGATACGATTACAGCCATCGATAAAGGCCGCTTCCTCAAGTTCCACCGGGATTCCCATCACGTAACTGCGGAGCATCCAAAGGACAAAGGGCACGCTCCAGACTGTGTAAACTAAGGTAATACCCACATGGGAGTTGGTGAGGGATAGATTTCTTAACACCACAAAAAGTGGGATAATGATCAAAATGGAGGGAAAGAGCTGAGAAACTAAGATCCAGCCCATCACCGACTTGTTGAGCACCGTCTTATACCTCACTAGGGCATAGGCGGCAGGTACCGTTAGAATCAACACGATAATGGAAGAAACCACCCCGATCTTAAAGCTATTGGCAATCCCCATTAAGAGATCTTGTTGACCAAAGGCAGTCTTAAAATGGTCCAAGGTCGGTGCTTTGGGAATCAAGGTCGGTATCCTGGAATAGATCTCCGGATTCGGTTTTAAAGACGTTGAGAGTAACCAGACTAAGGGAAAGGCCAAAAACACGATAAAGGCCACAAGAGCGATTTGCATAAATGTCTTGGCAAATAGGTTTTTCAAACGATAGTTCGTCATCTCCCTATACCTCCCGCAATTCACGTCGTAAATATAGGACTAAGAGTAATGAAACTACAAGCACCATCACATTTCCTAAAGCGGCTGCGTAGCCAGCGTTGCCGTAGCGGAATCCCTCTTCATAGGCAAAGAGCATAGGCAGGCGAGTCCGTCCGCCAGGTCCCCCTTGGGTCAGAGTCCAGACGACTCCAAAGGCGTTAAAGTTCCACATAAAGCGGAGGCAAACGATGGATGTAATGACTGGCTTCAGCCAGGGTAGGGTGATGTACCGGAATTGGCTAAAGACCCCAGCCCCGTCGAGACTGGCCGCCTCGTTAAGTTCTTTTGGAATGGTCTGCAAACCAGCGAGCAAAATGATGGCCGATTGGGGTAGACCTCCCCAGATACCGACCATGATAATGGAAGGCAAGGCCCAAGCTACGTTACCTAGCCAGTTAATGGGCTGGGCTAAGACTCCCATCTGCATTAAGAGGTAGTTGAGGGGACCCGTTGTATCTGGCAAGAGAACCATATTCCACATTAAGCCCCGAATTACAGGGGGCATGGCCCAGGGAACGAGGACCAGTATGCGAGCTAGACGCTGGCCGAAGAGATCGGCGTTAAGAAGCTGGGCTAAAGCTAAGCCTAAGATCACTTGACCTCCTGTAACCCCAATGGTCCAAATGGCTCCAACGCGAAATGAGGACCAAAAGTAGCTATCCGTTAACATATAGCGGTAGTTTTCTAGCCCGTTAAAACTCATGGTAAAACCAAAACGATAATCTGTGAAGCCAAGATAAATTCCCCGTAGTAAAGGGATGACCGAAAAGACGACTACCGGAACTAAAAATGGTAGGACTAGCCCGATTTGACCGAGCCAAGAACGTTGTTTCATTTCCACATCACAATCCTCTCCCAGGGTGTGTTGCCCACCATCCATTCGGCAATGTCCCGAACTGGATGGTCTTCCATTCTACCAGTAATGCCTTGGCATACCTCCAATAACTGGGGATGCCCTCCCTGTACTGCCAGGCCTAGGCCTGCGGTTTGAATCAGTTCTAGATCATTGGTGTCATTACCCAGGGCAACGACTTGCCCTGGCCCTATTTTAAGCAAGGAACAGAGTTCTAAGAGACCTTCCCCCTTATTTGCATCTTTAGGAGTGAGTTCGATTTGTCCCTGGCCATCTCTGAAGATCCAATAGGGCGATTCATCAGTATCAAAAAGATCTAGAGTTTGGCTTGGATCAAGGAGGATGACCCGTTTGACCTCTTGCAAGCCCACCTGTTCCCCAAAGTCTGGCAGAGCACACTCTTGCCAGCTGTCCTTGGCATACCAGCGAATCAGGAGTGGAAAGTCAGCAGGAATCTTCCTGAGAAAATCCATTAAAGTAGCCAGGCAGAAGGGTTTAGCATAGAGCAAATGCCCTTCACTAAAGCTAAAGATCTGCGCCCCATTGGCTAAAATTACAGGCAAGGATAGGCCTAATTCTGTAACCATGGCTTGGGCTTCCCACTGGTTTCGACCCGTAGCCAAGGTTACTTCGATGCCCCTTCTTCTGAGGAGAGCCACAGCTACTTTTGTTTCTTGACTGATTGGATGCTTGGGACCATAGATTGTGCCGTCGATATCTGTTACAAATAGGCGATGGTTCGGACTTTGCTGAATGGCTGGTTGCATCGAGTCCTCCCCTACCCTTGCACGACCACACTAGATTCCCGCACAATGAGGCGGGGAACGACTTGTAGTTGGCGGGGTTTTTGTTGTTCTTCACTCGTGAGACGGTTGAGTAGAAGCTCAGCTGCCATTCTTCCTCGTTCCGCTGCCAAGAGGGAGACGGTGGTTAAGGAGGGGTAGGCTGTTGCCCCATGTTCGATATCATCCATCCCGACGACTGCTATGTCATGGGGAATTCGTATGTCTTGTTCACGTAAATAACGGATGACTCCAAGGGCCATTAAGTCGTTCGCGCACATAATGGCATCGGGTTTGGCCCCTTCGTTAATGATTTGAGTGGCTGCTTGGTAACCACCTGCCAGGGTAAAGTCGCTGGCGAAGACGAGATTTTCATCCCGGGGTAAGCCATGTTCAATGAGGGATGCGTAGTAACCATTTAAGCGGGCCACACCGGGGACGGTATCTGGGCGCCCATTGAGAAAGGCGATACGGGAACGGCCCTGGGCTAGCAAGTGCTCCATGGCGAGCTGGACACCCTGGGAGGAGTCTACCAAGACGCTATCAATATCAGGGTCACTTTCTGAACCGGTGATAACTACTATGGGCTGTTTGGCCTCCTTGATTAATTCCCGATGTTCATCGCTGTATAGCAAGGGGGAGATGATTAAACCATCCACATATTGCCGAGAGAGACTCTTGATGATCCCAAACTCCTCACTGGCCAAGGCCTCGGTACTTAGAAGCACCAAGCGATAGCCATGAGCTTTTGCCACTTGTTGTACAGATTTGGCCATGGCCACATAGACTGGGTTCCCCATATCTGCCACTGCTAGGGCAATTTGCTCTGTCTTTTTCCGTTTTAAACTCTTGGCCATGTAATTTGGTGTGTAACCGATTTCGCGGGCTACGGCCAACACTTTGCGGGCAGTATCGTCTCCATAGCGACCTGTTTGATTTAACACCCTAGATACGGTGGCAATGGACACACCGCTCTTTTTGGCAACGTCTGTAATGGTTACTTCTGCTTTAGGACTACCTGTTTTTTTCGTCATATACATGCTCCTTTTGCAAAGACGGCGTAAACCTTTACCCAAAGGATTCAACCTAAAAATCCGATTTCCTTCTTAAACGTAAAAATATTTTTGGATTTTTTAGGCGAAGAAACAGCGGCTCCAATGCCAAAACGGCTCTTTTCAGCCTAGTTAAATCCCAGAAAGCCCTTTTATACCTGCTTTCCAGGATTGTTTGCGGTCTACGAATATAATACACAGATCGAAAGCTAAGGTAAATTATTGTATATCACCTGGCAGGATAATGAGTGTCTACACCGGAGTCGTTTTTGCGTAAACGTTTCCACAATATACATAGAGATAAGCAAGGGGGTGCACCTAAAAGACAACTGCCTACTTTCTTGAAGTGTTGTGGAAGTACAAAAATGGGAGGATGGAGTATGAATCGGAAGATCAAGTTCTTTAGTATCACCGTCTTATGCTTTGCCCTTTTTGTTGCTAGTTGCGGGGCATCTACCACAAGCGTAGAGAGCTTGCTTGCCCCATCACTAATAGCGGATAACAAAGAAGAAAATGATGAACTAACGTACAAAGTCTACTTGCCAACTGGTTACGATGCGGATAGTAAGGAAGGGTATCCTGTTCTCTACCTCCTCCATGGTAGTGAAGGGAAAGTCACGGATTGGGATCGTTTTCTTGAACTCCTCGATGAGATGATCCAGGCAGAAACCATTGAGCCTGTTCTAGCCGTAGTACCAGTGACGGGAAATAGTTATTGGGTAGATTCTGACAAATTTGGCGCCTACGAATCAGCGGTCATTACAGATCTGATTCCCCACATAGACGGCACCTACAACACCAAGGCTACAAGAGAAGGACGACTCCTGTCTGGGTTTTCCATGGGTGGTTACGGAGCCCTGCGTTATGCCTTAACCTATCCAGAACTCTTTGGAGGAGCCGTACTTTTAAGTCCCTTTGTACAAGACGGATCACCGCCCATTACCTCAGGTGCGGTAGAACGGGGAGCCTTTGGTAAGCCATTTTCCTTAGAGAGATGGAACGAGCTGAATTACCCTAAGGCCATTGAAACATACGTTCAGCAAGAATACCAAGTACCCATCTATATTTTTGCCGGCGATGATGACTGGAATCACCTGAGCGAAAAGGAAGATTTACCTGAGGACGCTTGGAAGTACAATATGGAGTTCCAAGCGGTAAAGCTGTATCAGGCGCTGGGCCGCATGAATATCTACGATGCAGACTTCCCCAAATGGGAAGAAGTGCCAAGTAGTCCTGCCGAACTCAGGATCGTAAATGGTGGTCATGATACCCATGTTTGGGCCACCGGATTTGAAGAAGGCCTACTCTACCTCTTTGACAATGGTCTAAGCAAGGCCCGCATACGCTAAATGAGATTTTGTATACCACGTTTTTGCTCTTACTCAAGAGACCACCGGCATAGCCGGTGGTCTCAGAATGTTACTTATCGTATTTGAAGGTTACTTCTATTCTTCCGCTTTCCTCACCCGGATACACCCTTACTTCGACAGTACCCCATTGGGTTGAACCTATGCCAAACTGCGTTAGGTTGAGTGCAGTGACCGTAGGCTCGGTACCTGTCCCTATCAGGTGTTCTTCCGTCAGTTGTACTGGGCCCCAAATTCTAACGCCGAAAGTATGACTTAAAGAGTAAGTACCAGGCGTGATGTTGTCAAATACATACACCTCGTCTCTACCGTAAGTTTCATACGTCATTACTCTGACCGTACTTGGAGGCCATCCTTCTCCTTTTCTCAAATCGAGTTCAGCGCCTCTGCCCCGCGTTTCAAACGTGTTTTCCACGTAACGAGGTGTATTGCTGGAAAAAGCCTCGACTTCAAAATAATATTCCGACTGGACATTCAGGCTAGGAATGTTTAAGTAACTGTCCCAATAAACCATATAGCTATTATACAGTTTGTTGGGTTCAATGCCGTAACGCACAATATACCCTTCGGCGCCATCCACCTGTTCCCACACCAAATGGGCGTAGCGGCGGTCTAATTGGTTGCGAACGGCCGTTACATTTTCCACCTTTGTCCAAGTTGCCTCTTCCGGATTGCCAAAAACACGGAACGCTTTCACAGCAAACTTTCCATCATCGGGCGTAAATACATTTGTCAACTTCACATACCGTGCGTATACGGCAGTGGGGAGTTCAATGTATTCGCTCATCAAGTCCTGGGGGTTATTGCTCTTGTCAATAATCAGGGTCCAGTTCTCGTTATCGTCGGATACTTCGACAGTATATGATCGATAGCGGTCGAGAGGTGTTCTGCTCGGTACAAGGCCAACAGTTCTGTCCCACAGAATCTGTATACCGCGAATATCACATACTGTGCCAAGGTCGACGGTTATATATTCGCCCGGATCGCCCGTTTCAGCGGACCAGTATGTCTTCGGATTCTCATCCACCGCATATGCCGTCCAGAAATTCTCAAGCGTGGAAGATGCTTCGACCTTTTTGTCCAGGGACAAAAGCAGCCATCCCGTAAAGTTATCTTCGGTCGGATTCTCCACGACGCCGGGCAGATATTGCGGATAATCGCCAAAGTCAGTATTTCCGTGCATCACGCCCTCTGCGTCGACGCCTGCGGGGTAGAGAGCCAAAAGTGTAGCACCTCTTCCTCTTCCGCCCTCTAGGGCGTACGGTAGCATAGCAACGCACCAAACATTGTTCTGCTTATCTACAAAAATACTCCCGTGGCCGGCTCCGGGCGCTACGCCTGTTGTCTTCAAAGTAAACGGGTTATGTTCCTCATATACATAAGGACCCATCGGATCGTCTGCTACGTATACACCATGACCATAAGAGTAAAATTCGAGGCCGATAGATGCATACATCAGATAATATCTGCCATTGTACTTGAGGGGATGGCCACCTTCTGTCCATCCATATTCTTGGACACGGTATTCCCTGTGGTC
>JAAYOK010000101.1 GCA_012520355.1 Bacillota bacterium
CAACCCACTACGATTGGTGCTTTTTCCATTACTTCTTATTCTTTGGTGCCGCCCAGGGTCAAGCCATGGACGAAGTACTTCTGCAAAAAGGGATAGACAATTACAATAGGAACACTCACGATCACTGTCATGGTAGCCCTAATGGCTCTTGGGGTGACAGTGTTAGTGGTACCGGCTGCAGCCCGCGAAAGGGCTTGCAACAAAGAACCTGACATGGTGTTCGCACTTTGTAAGACCTTCATAAGTTCGTACTGCAATGTGCTGAGCTGCGGATTAGCCGAGTTATAGAGGAATGTGTCAAACCAAGCATTCCAGTTATCAACCGCCACAAAAAGGGCAATGGTTGCTAAGACCGGCTTACACAATGGTAGGATAATCTGAAGAAAAATCCTAAACTCACCCGCGCCATCGATTCGGGCTGATTCAATAAAGCTATCTGGTAGCCCGCTGATGTACGTTCGAATTACAATCAGGTTAAAGGCAGACACCAAGCCCGGTAGTACATAGACCCAGAAATTATTGGTCAGTCCTAAAGCGCGGATCAAGAAGTAGGTGGGCACTAGACCTCCATCAATATACATGGTGAGAACATAGATGAAGGAGATTAACCTACGCAAAACATACTCTTTGCGGCTGATGGTATAGGCCACCATGGCAGTGGAGAAGGTGCAAAAGGCAGTAGACAATACCGTCCGCGCCACAGAGATCAAGGAAGCACGATACATCTGGCCACGGCCCAGCAATGTTTGGTAATTATAGAGAGTAAACTTCCTTGGCCAAAGATGAATGCCTCCCCTAGAGCTATCCACAGCATCGTTGAAAGAAACTGCGAGCGTATTTAGGAAGGGATAAAGGGTAACTATGATTAGGAAGATTAGGCTAGCATAGATCACGATATCGATCGTTATATCTCCCCAGCGTTTTTGTGAAATTCGATTCATTCTTTCCACCCCCGCATGGATTGCCGACTCATACGACTACACCAATCGTTCCTGGCCCCACCCCTTCGCTAGCTGGTTTGTTGCAAACACAAGAATTAGGCTTACAACACTACGGAAAATACCAACCGCGGTGGCGAAGGAATAACGCATCATTTTGATCCCGTAATCGAGCTCATAGATGGTGAAGACTCGAGCGTAATCGATGACCCGTCCGTTTTGGAGCAAATACTGCTGCTCGAAACCTGAACTCAGTAGATAACCCATGTTCATGATCAAAAGAATGCTAATGGTAGGACGAATAGAGGGTAGTGTAATATACCAGATCTGTTTTAGTCTACCGGCCCCATCAATCTTCGCGGCTTCATATAAGGCAGGGTCAATTCCCGCGATGGCCGCTAAATAAATAATGGCCCCCCAACCAACTTCTTTCCAGACATGAGAGACACCAATAACCCACCAAAAGAGGGTTGGTATACCTAAGAACATGATCGGCGCATCAATAATGCGCAGATTCATTAAGACCCGATTCACGATACCTCCATCCGTCGACAGGGCATCTCTCACCAAGTTAGCTGCAACTACCCAGGAAATGAAGTGGGGTAAGTACGATATTGTCTGGGCGGCCTTTTTGAACCTGAGCCTTCTGACCTCGTTGAGCATCAGGGCCAAGGTAATGGAGCTTACGGTACCCATGACAAGCTTAATCACACTCATAGCCAGGGTGTTTCTTAAGACTTCATAGAAAACTACGTCATCAAACAAGAGCCTGAAGTTTTCCAGACCGACCCAGGTTTGTTGGAGAATGGGTTTTCCCGGCCAATAATTCTGAAAAGCCATCACCCAACCCCAGATTGGCACATACTTAAAGACAATAATATGAATCAAGAAAGGAACAGACATCAAGACTAAGATCTTTTGCTGTTTGAGTCTCTTCCAAAAGCTACTGCTGCGCTGAGCCAAACTTAAGGATGCATTCATGATTTTCAACCCACTTTGGTATTATTGTGCAAAAGGGGTGCCCGTAAGCGCCCCTTTTGCCTTGGTGAACCAAGATTCTACCAGTTTTCCATGCGCCAATCGATCTCTTTTTGATACAGCTTCATCTGCTCAACCATGAGCGGACGAATGTCCTTGACATAGTTGGCCCAAACACCTTCAAACTCTTCGGGCTTACTCATGACAAGTTCAGGTACATAGCGATTTAGAACGTCCTTCATCCGGGTCTCTTCGATATGGGCGGCTGAACCGGCTGGCATCGTAATGGTCCAGAGCGGGAAGTACTTCTTGAAGATCGGCTCATTGAACAGACCTGAGAAAGACTGAACCCCGTAGGCATCCATGACTTCTTTTTCGCTATCGGTACTGTCGGAGTAGATCAAGTGTGGTTGCGTATCTGGGAAGAACATATTTCCATTTTCATCAAGACCCCGCAAGCTGGGGAAGGCGTTATGGAAATACTGTCTACCAAAGACGTTTTGTACCCAATCAGGATCTCTAAAGAGGGCCAATTGTTCTGGCGTACGATAGTAGAGACCATTTTCATCCACTTCGTAGTGCTCGCCTTCAATACCCCACTGGATCAAGCGCTGGGTGTCTTCCTTGATCAAGTAATCGAGATACTTGATGGCCCCTACAGGATCATCACAAGCGATGGTAATACCCATTCCCTGTGTTGGCTGGACGTATGGGATATCGCGCTGACGCTCTTCAACTAAGGTATCGATAACAATCGGTAGAGGTACTAACATGCTCTCTGGATCGTCACGCAGGAGATAATTTTGTCCATCCTGCAACTGCCAGAACTGGTTGAATGTACCGAGTACGCGACCGGAGCTTAGCTTCTCAATATACTGGTCGTAGTTCATGATAAATGTTTCTCTATCTACGACACCCTTGTTATACATCTCATTGAGTTTCTCGTAATAGGCTTTAGCCGTACGGGACGTATGGTACTCTTTTACGACATAGCGACCTTGCTCCATCACAGGAACAAATTCACCTTCGTTGGGATAACCCATGAGATGTTGCGGTACATTTGTTGTGGCAAAGCTGCGCCAATCATCAAATAGGGTTAGATATCCAATGGTGCTTTCACCATTAATCGTAGGATACTTCGCCATATAATCTTCGATGAGCTGGAAGTACTGATCCAAAGTCTTGACCTCAGGCCAACCGAACTCTTTCAGTACCCGCTTGTTCATGAAGAAGCCAAGGGATGGATAACGGGAGGTGTCGGCGCCGTATGGAATTGCTTGAATGGGCAACCAATATACGTTTCCATCTTCTTGCTGCAACATTTCCCAATGGTTAGCATAGAGACGCTTCAAGTTGGGAGCATGTTCCTCAATTAAGTCATTGAGTGGGAGCAAGGCTCCAGCATCCTTCAAAAGGCTGGTGAAGTGTGCTGCTACTACCATATCAGGGTAGTCTCCACTGGCGATCATTAGACCTACTTTTGTCTCCAAGTCACCTACTAAGGCTTCTCTGTTGAGTTTCACTCCGGTCTCGGCCCGGATAATGTCGCCAATGATGGTGGAACCAGGATAATCTGGTAAAGGTTCACCTGTGAAGACATCAAACTCTTTTAAGTTTTGTGCGAATATTGTTCCACTTGCCAGTACAAAAATCAACAGTAAAGGTAGAAACCAAAACGCTCTTCTTTTCAAGATAGCTCTCTCCCTTTCTTTTTTCATACTTAAGTCAATACCGCATGATGACGTGTAACAGCTTTGTTTCCGGCCATCCCCTCCCCCCGGATTGATATCTCGTTCAAGTGGAGTTATTCCGTGTCTCTAATTAATTCCATACACTTGTTAAAAACCCTCTCCAAATTCGTCATTTTTTTCTAAGTAAGTAAACTTTGGCCGAACCACGTCATGAAAAAAACCACCGGACTCTAGGCCCGGTGGCTCCTCTGGTTAAAAAACTGCCCAGTCAAAAACTCCATGAGTGGACTCGGTTTCTCCGTTAAGAACTTTGGTACATCACCAAAGAGCATGCCAAATGGCTGATCTGGCGTATATACATGCCATCTAGGCATTTCCTCCCCTGTGGAATCTAGGCCATTGGGATCTCCTGTTTTCATAAAATTCGCCCAGTAATTGCACATTTGACGTGCCAAGTCGTAGTGTTTCCCCACAAAGGGACGCCAACACTTGGCCAGTGTTTCGAAAAAGAACCAAAGATCCACCGAATGAAACGTCCCCGGATTGTCTGGTCCTGGTATGTCCGCGGCAAAGTTATAGTAATACAGGGGCAGATTCGCTCCTGTGTCAGCATTCGCCTGACCGGCAAGACGAATGGCGTACTCGATGGTGCTGACTGCGGCGTTTTGGATGACATCGTCAAGCTCAGCTCTACCAAAGGAAATTAGATCGAGGTACTCCTTGGCATCGTCAGAAAACAGGTCCTGGGCTAAGTCCTTAAGTTCTTCTGCCGACTTTACCTGGGGTTCACTGAAAAACTCAGACGATGTGTGCCCCATCATCACTGGCACCTGCAAGCGCTGGTTTTGGAGAAATCTCTCCAAAGGGTCACCTAGACAAAACTGCTGGTCAAAAACTGTACCCCAAAACCGTCCATACTCCAGTGACTTTAACCGAATGAACTCCCCATCGAGTTGACGTGCTTCTTCCAAGGAAGAAACCCCAAGATAGGCAAAGAACTTCCTTCCCTCTTCTTCTTCATCCCTCAGGTCCCTACCCCAGGGAGGCGTACGATTGTTTGGGTACACCGGTGCAAACATTCCACTTTGAATGATCGCCCTTTGGCAAAGACCTTCATTTTGCGGTGATGTGAGCTGCGCAAGCACACTACCCCCGCCAGCGGACTGCCCCCCAATTGTAATATTCTCAGGATCCCCACCGAAGGCTGCTATGTTCTCCTTGACCCAGCCCGTGGCAAACTGTTGGTCAAGGTGACCAAAATTGGCAGGTGCCTCAGGGGCCTCCCTTGTGATCTCTGGATGACATAAAAAGCCGAACACATTAAGGCGGTAGTTAATCGTGACTACAATAACTCCTCTGCGGGCCAGACGCTCCCCGTCAAACTCCATCTCCGAAGTATAGCCAAACTGCAAGGCACCACCGAAATACCAGACGAAGACAGGCAGTTTTTCCTCTGGGCTTGTGGCCTGTGTCCAGATATTTAAGTACAGACAGTCCTCGTTCATGGGCACATTGGGGTCAACATGCCATTCAAAATCATAGATATTGTCTTTGTTGATCCCCGGCGTAGCCTGCATGGAAATGGGGCCAAATTGAAATGCCTCCAACACACCATCCCAATCCTCTGCTGGCTGGGGTGCACGCCAGCGGTTCTTACCTATGGGAGGCGCCGCGAAAGGAATTCCCTTAAAGCTTGTAATCCTAGGGTCCGCAGCGGGTAGGCCACGCACCACCCCATTTTTGATTCGCACTTCTCGTAACATTTCCACCCTTCCTTTCGCTCATTTCCTGTTAGGCCTCTACCAGATGAAAGTAGTCAAAATCAACAAATCCACCACATGTCTCCGTGGCAAAATGAAAGAGGGCAAATCTGTAGCCCATGAAGTGAGGGATGGTATAGGACATGCTGAAAGGAGGTCCCAGGGAAACCCAATGCTGGCCATCAAGACTATAATAGAAATGAGCCCGGTCCCTTTGTTCCCGGAAATCGCAGGCGATCTTAAAGTAAAGGCGTGTTTCTGATGTGGGAATCGTCTCCACTTCCAGACAGGGCCTCGTCCTCCCATCAACCATGACAATGGATCGCTCCAGACCGCACTGTTTGACGCCGATAAAACCATATTCCTTCTGGAACAGAGCTAAACCCGCATAATCACCGTTTTTCATGTTTGAGACATCAAGGGCGATGGTACCTGAACATCTAGGTCCGAAGGTCCTTTGAGTTAGGGTGTTGCGGGCCTCAGTGATGTCTTGACTGATTTGGCCAGTCCGTAAGCGCAAATACCCAGGGCGTTCCGTCAGAGACCAGTTCTCCAGATCTGGATTGTGATTCCACTGCCAGACAAGGCCAAGGGTAGGTTCCTCAAATTCATCCGAGGCCACCAGGCGAAGAGATCCTTTGGCCAGGGGCATCCCAGCCTTCCTTTCTAAGATTGGCCACTTGTCTTCCCATCTGACCGAAACTAGATAGGGGATCCGGCCCACTGCACCGCGGTCGCCAAAAAGTAAAGCATACCAGTTTCCATCAGGGGTATCCACTAAGCCTCCTTGGGCAATGCCCGCATCCTGTAAAACAACTCGTCCTTCCCAAGGACCGGTAATCGCCTCAGCCCGATAGCAGAGCTGGGTACGCATACCTCCCCTGGGCCAGGTAATGAGAAGGAGATAGTACATGCCATCAACCTTATGGATGTGCGCCCCTTCGGCCGGCAAGAGGATATCGGGGCCGGCAATTTGACTACTATTTGGAATGATCACCTGATTGAGACCACCTGGTTTCACAGCGGTGGCATCGCTGGTTAATTCGAGGATTCGAATGTCACCGCTCCCGTGAACCAAGTAAACCTGGCCATCATCAAAGAGTAAGGACATATCATGGAGAAAGGGTAGGGTGTACGTTTGCCAAGGACCCCTTTCGATATCCCTTGTTTGGAACACAAAGGTGCGATTTTCTGTTTGCGAGCTGAACACCACATAATATACACCGTCATGTAGTCGCAGACTACTGGCCCAGGAACCTTTACCATATTCATTCCCACCATCTACTAGGCACTGTGCATCGCTTTCACCTAAGGTATCATAGACATAGTTGACGATTTCCCAGTTCACCAAGTCGTGCGATTTCATAATGGGTACACCAGGACTTAAATGCATGGTGGTACTCGTCATATAATACATCTCGCCGACCCTGATCACACTTGGATCGGGAACATCGGCCCAAACCATGGCTACGCCCCCTTCCCACCTATGTATAGAAGAACCCACCGCTTGGGCGGCGAGTTCTTGGTCTTGGAAACTACTCAGGGAAGTAAATCCTATATTTCCCACTTAGGGCCAGCATAGCAAAGAGGTAAAGACAGTTGTCATAATACCGCCTCTCACCTTGCCTGAGGGGTGTATCCCAGAATTTTCGTACACATTCCTCCCAATACGCTCCCTTGGCTGCTAAGGAGGCATGGGCATTGGTGGCAATAATGGCTACCGGGTGGAGGGCTTGGCCAGGATTGATCCTTCCATCCACTTCGTAGATGCCGTCTGGCCAGTCTTTTGCCGTATGGCAGAAGAAATGTTGCAGCTTGTCCGCAATCTCCGTATGCCAATCCTCTGGGTTTTCCAAGTCTTTACTAAACCAACTGTAATCCATGGCAATATTGGCGATGGTCCGATAGGCATCGGAATAGTAGGTATCCCGGCGATAACCACCCTGCCAATATCTACGTAAAGGCGTTCCGTCGAACTCGGAACATTCAGGGCTCAGACCCGTTACCGAGTTACAGGCTCGTCGTAAATAGGCCCTGCTGGCTGCAGCTGCTTCTTGCCAAAATGTCCGATCTCCTTGATCGGCCCAAAGGGCAAAGAGCTCGTAGAAATGGGGTAGATGATACGATGGATCGGTGAAGTCGCAATTGGCCACAAACTTGATGAGCTTCGTCTCTGGATCCCACATGGGATGACCTGTACCTGGCTCTTCGCCTTTATGGATGCAGTCACGGAGGATAGTGCGGGCCTCTTGAGAATAGTTAAAGATACCTTCACCATCACCCCAGCGATTTGCTGCGAAGAAAAGGGCCATGGCAAAGTACTCTTCGCCATCGGGTGCCGCACCTTCAAAGTTTCTCGTCCCATCTAATTGACAGGACCAAGCGAAATAACCTTTTTCTTCTGTATCATCGTCATGGTACATATAGGTCTTGGCCCATTTCCAAAGGCGATCAAACTCTTCCTTCCGATCCAACTGCACGCACATCATCATCCCGTAAGACATGCCTTCGGAGCGTACATCAATATTTCCCGTATCCACAATATAGGCCAGATCATCGCCAACAGGATGATAGATCCGCTCCCCTTCACTACCATAAAACATCGTCTGGAAGGCTTCCTCGACCCTCGCGTCGATCTCTGCCTGGGAGTAACCCAGTTCTAGAAAAACATTGCGGTACTGCTTTGTAAAAAAAGAACCCTTTTTCATAGAAACAGCATCCTCTCTGTTAGTGTTCTAGTTCTAGTTCGAGTCATGTCAACTGTTGGTATATTGCGGGATTCTTCAAAGAAAGGTAATATTCCTTTTACTTTCGTGCCAATCCCCGAAATCATTCTCTCTTAGGGGACAAAAAAACGAACCTTTCCTGACTCCAGGAAACGTTCGCTCTATGGTCTTGATCCTATGTTAGCTGGCAAGTCCCGAAGTACTATTTCGGACCCACCAAGATGACATTGATGTCGTTCACATTGGTCTTGCTCTGGAAGTGGAGTGAATCGCCGAGGCTGTCAAAAAAGGCCTCCGCCTCATGTCGCTCCAGGTGAAAGTGGGGATCGAGCTTCGCCCGCGCGATGGTGTCCCCATCTGCGATAGCCCCAGACTTGCCTTCCCCGTCTACCCCATCTGTATCGGCAGCAGCTACCACAATATTCGAGCGGCCCGCAATCTCCAGGGCCGAACTAAGGACAAACTCCCGGTTCGGTCCAAAACCATCCCTGTCTTCCCAATCAAAGGTAACGATCATCTCACCACCCATAATGAGGGCAGCCGGTGGGGCGATAGGATTGCCTGAGTCTTGTACTTCTCTGGCAATCCCCATGGCGCACTTGGCGATAACCTTAGCCTCACCTGTATTCTGCGTTGTAAGCAAAAGGGTGTTGAACCCATGCTTTTCGGCAACATCCCTGGCAGCAACCAAGGCCACCATATTGTTACTAATTAAGTAATTATGCACGCCATCTGGTACCCTTCGTGGCGGTTCCCAACTGGGGTTATCGAGGCCTTGCAGCAGATGCTGCCTTACAGCTTGTGGTGTTTCCTCCCAGATTTGATACTTCTTTAGTCGTTCAATGGCTTGGGCAAAGGTGGTGTCATCTTTATAGGTGGGACCAGAGGCAACTACACTGAGGTCATCCCCCACCACATCGGATAGAATCAGGGATATAAGCTGTGCGCCTTTGTTTGCCACCCGCAAGCCAAACTTGCCACCCTTAACTTGGGTAACATGTTTTCTAATGGTATTGATATCATAGATGGAAGCGCCACACTTCATCAAGAGTTGGTTGAGCTTATACATATCATCGATGGAGACTCCTTCAGGGGGAGACGTGAACAGAGCGGAACCCCCACCAGACACCAAGAAGATAACTAATACCTGTTCATCCTGGCCGATTCCATCAACCAGTTCAAGAATCTGCTTGGCATATTTGGCATTCTCTTCCCGGGGCTCTGGATGATAGGCCCTGACAACTGGGATGGACTCCACGGGAACAAGATCGATTTCGTCCCCCAGTTTGGTGATGCATAGTCCATCGTCGGGACGTAGAATGTCTTCAAAGGCTCGACACATGGGTGTTGCTGCTTTACCGATCCCGAACATTAAGACGCGATCGATATTGCCTAAAGGAAAGGCATCCCCTTGGACATAAAGGATATTGCTTTCTACTTTCACACTGTTTTTGATGGCATTACTCGGATCTGCAGCCTCCACTCCTGCCATGATCATCTCTTTGGCTATCTCTCTGTATTTTTTCTGCATGAAAACGACCCTCCGATTCTCTTAAGCACGCGCCCCTCTACTTAATATGCTCAACAGAGCCAATTCCATCCTTGCCGACTCCCCTTTACTTGACCGTATCTCCGTTGAAGGCATTTGTCAACGTGTGCCAAGCCAGCACAGCACACTTCACCCGGGCCGGCATATTGGAGATATTTTGGAAAGCGATGGCTTCATCTAAGAGTTCAAGTTCAGCCTCGGAACTAATCTCCCGTTTGATCATTCCTAAGAAGATGTCCGCTAGAGTTTTGGCTTCTTCCGCGGAACGACCTTTGATCAAATCAATCATCATGGAGGTTGAAGCCTGGGAAATGGCACAACCACTTCCGGTAAAGGCTGCATCCACAATTTTACCATCTTCGACTAAGAGTTCAATGGTAATATCATCACCGCAACTGGGGTTATGGCCCCTTTCATAACAGGTAGCTGTCTTAAGTTGCCTTTTGTGCTCACTCTTTTGACTATGCTCCAAGATCAACTCCGTATAAAGTGCACTAAGATCCATAACCCAACCACCTCCTGACATCCTTTAGACTA
>JAAYOK010000102.1 GCA_012520355.1 Bacillota bacterium
AGGAAGTTCGGGTTCGCCTTGATCGACCGCTGATGGTGAAGGATGCTCGGGGCTTTTCCTTTCTCTCCAGGCAAGGACAACCCTCTCTGCCCAACCAGGGGTACATTGTCAGTCGTGAGGATCTGCAGCGGACCATGGAACTCATTACAGAAAGCTCTTGGTATGCTTGGGAACAAGAGATTCAAGGGGGTTATCTTACTTTACCCGGGGGGCATCGTGTGGGAATCGCCGGTCAGGCAGTCTATAGTCAGGGAGTACTCAAGACAATCAAACATGTCTCATCCCTCAATTTCCGTCAGGCACGGGCGGTCTTGGGAGCGGCAGACTCCATTATTGGACAAGTGGTGCAGCGGGACTCCCAGGTCCTTGCTACCCTGATTGTCTCACCACCTGGTTGCGGGAAAACAACACTGCTCCGGGATTTGGCACGGCAAGTGGCAAATCGGGGTTTTCAAGTGGTGATCATTGACGAACGTTCCGAAATCGCCTCCTGCTACCTTGGTGTTCCTCAGTTGGATGTAGGTTGGCAGACAGATGTCTTGGATGGTTATACAAAAGAAGCAGGTGTGCATCATGCCCTGCGGGGATTAGGCCCCCAGGTGGTTGTAACGGATGAAATCGGCCATAGTAGTGATGCAAGCATTCTATCGGAACTCGCCCGTAGTGGAGTTAAGGTGATTGCCACCTGTCATGGGGACTCTCTGGAGAGGTTGAAGGGCAGAAGCCAGGTTGCGGAGAGTCTGGCCATCTTTGAGCTTGTGGTGATCTTGTCTGGTCGTAAGGGTCCAGGTACCATCGAGACGGTTCTAAGACTAGGTAGAGGTACATAAAATGGTGAAAGGACAGGGTGGTGTGGGGGATGGTTTCTATGAAGGGTATAGCTATAGCACTCGTTCTTTTCTCCACAGGAGCCATGGGCCTCACTGTGGCCAGGAGCTTTTCTCACCGGGTGCACAACTTGAGGCAACTTGCCAACTTTCTTCAGGTACTTGAGTCGGAGATGGTATTCGCCCAAACCACATTACCCCATCTGATCCAGGAGCAAGCCCAGCAGTTTACAGGGGAGATGGGTAGGTTCTTGGCAAGCATGAGTAGGCGGTTACAAACAGGTGCGGGAGAACCCTTTGACAGGATTTGGGAAGACGGCCTAAAGATCCTCGCGCAAAATGGTTTTCCCCAATCTACCTTAGATGATTTACACAAGCTCGGAGACGTTTTGGGGAAAAGCGACGTTACGGAACAGGCCAAACATTTAAAGGTCGTCATGCAGCGCTTGGACCAAGCGCTAATACGCGCTGATGAAGAGCGGGAAAAACAAACCCGACTCTGGCAATATCTTGGTTTCTCAGCAGGGGCACTCCTTTGCTTGCTCTTGCTATGAGGGGGGGATCAACGTGACAGATTTATCTCCGATTTATCGTATCGCCGGACTGGGCATCTTGGTGGCAGTCCTGAACATTTTCTTGGTACAGGCGGAGCGGAAAGAACAGGCCCAAATGCTGAGTCTGGCAGGGGTCATCATTGTCCTACTCTGGCTCG
>JAAYOK010000103.1 GCA_012520355.1 Bacillota bacterium
GTAATTGCAGTACAAAAGCAGATGCGGGAGTAGAACCATAGATCGCATCCAAACGGTGGATGCGTAAGCGACCATAGCCGTGGCGAAGAAGTGAAACAGAGCTCTTTGCTGCGGCTTTTTTGTTTGGATAATATGCCGGGGGTATGTGTTTTGAGGGGGAGCTAGCATTAACGGGCTGGAATTTACTTTCTCCATTAACGTCTCCCTGTATGGAGGATCTCGTTAGCCCAGTTAGTTTGACTTTCAACTCTTCCTTGATGTATACTAGAGATGGAAATTAACATACTATGTTCATCGAGGTGTTCAATTGGAGGTAGAATTCTCGGCCAAACTACAGAAGTGCATAGGCAATGATGCTCAAGATCTCAAAAGGAAAGCCGGCCAATTGAGTAAGCCGATCAAATTGAGAATTGATCAGATTCGGGCCGCTGCAAATTATCTAGAGTACCAGTCCATTGGCTTGGGAAACCCGCACCTTCTTGATGGCGATTTCAAAGGGTGCTTTGCAGTAAGTGTGAGCAAAAACTACCGTCTGATAGGACGATTGTGTGTGGAAGATTTGAGCCCTGAGTCGTTGGAACAATGTGACAAGGTGGTATTAGAGGGAGTGGTGGATTATCATGGTAAGGCCAATTGCTGGATCATTCCGTGACCTAATCATTCACCCAGGCGAGACATTGAGAGAAGCTCTCGATGACCGTAATATGACGCAGAAACAGTTAGCTGCGAACGTGGGGATGACCGAACAACATGTGTCAAGGGTAATCAAAGGGAAGACCGATATCTCAGGTTCCTTTGCCAAAAAGCTAGAGTATGCATTGGGTATTCCGGCCTCGTTTTGGATGAATCTCCAAAAAAATTACGACTTGGAGTTGGCAGAATACGAAGACAGAAACAATATTACAGAACGAGAATATGACATTTACGCAAGAATATCTCCTGTTCTCGAAGACATTTTCGCTGTAAGAAACGTAAAAGTAGAAGAGGAAAAGGCTATCGGAGTCATTCAAGCTCGGAAATTGTTCAAGCTAGCCAGTCTAGAAAACATAGCCCGGCAACGGAGCGCCATCCTATACAGAGCGTCGAAGGCGACAGATATTGATGAGTACGTGGCCTATGCCTGGCATACCCTGTGCAATTGTTATCTTGATGGGGGCGACATACCTAAGCCCTGTAACCGAGAAAGGCTTTTTCACAGAGTGGGGTCCATTAAGGAAATTATGTTTGAAGCGGATATTAACAAGGCGATAGCACGCCTACGAGAACTCTTCTTCGACTTGGGGATACGCTTTGCCGTTGTTCCCCATCACAAGGGAGCCCCAGTTCATGGCATGACTCGGCTGAAGGCAGACGGTACGATTGATTTGTGTCTTACCGTCCGCAAGAGCAGGGCTGACATATTTTGGTTCTCGCTTTTCCATGAGATTGCTCACATTCTGAACGGTGACGCTTTAGATGATGGGCTTCACGTCCAAAGCGAAGAGGCAGAACATGAGGCCGATAGATTAGCGGCGAACCTGCTCATCTCCGAAGAATCTTACGCTGACTTTCGCAAGACTAACTCTTTCAATCTTGCGGATGCTTCCCGTTTGGCGAAGGCCAACGATGTTCCTGATTACATTGTTATTGGAAGGCTGCAAAATGATGGCCTCCTTAGGTGGGATCAGTACAGCGGGCAAATACCTGGTTATAAATGGAAGGTGTAAAACAAACGAAAGAGCGTACCTAGGGGTTCTGACACTCGCCGAAGAGAACTTGGCAGAAGACTACGAAGATATGAGCTAACTTGATAAGAGATGTATTGGGTTAACGAACACGCATAACCCCAGTTTAAAAAGGGAGGTTGTATCTAGGTGGCCAAAACTGATGTGTTCAAATATGGGAGCAAATGGATAAGAGCTGATTTTCACCTGCATACCAGGACTGATCGTACATTTAAGTATACTGGGGATGATGACTATTATCTATCAGACTACGTAAATGCTCTCAAAGAAGCGGGCATTGGTGTGGGTGTCATTACCAATCATAACCAATTCAACTTTGACGAATTCATAGCCCTTCGCAAAACCGCTAAGAAGCAGGGTGTCATGTTGTTACCAGGCGTAGAACTCCGCATTAACCAAGGGGCCAATGGTGTTCATACCCTCGTGGTATTCTCAGATGAGTGGCTCAGTGGCGGAGACTATATCAACCAATTTCTTAATGGTGTCTTTGAAGGAAGACCATTTGAAGACAGGAGTACCAGTCTAACGTCATGGGGCCTACTAGAGGTAATAACGCGTCTAAACCGTTACGGTAGGGACTTCTTTCTCATTTTCGCCCATGTCGAAGAACCCAGCGGCCTTTGGACGGAACTTGATGGGGGCGTTATCAAAATGCTGGGACAGGAGCCGGAATTTAAGGAGAGAACACTGGGATTTCAGAAGGTCCGCAGCTATAACCAATTAGATAGCGGTAAGCTGTGTAGAACGAAGGTCATGAACCTGCTTGGAGAGTGGTATCCCGCTGAGGTTGAAGGCTCTGACCCGAAATCGATCGAGCAGATTGGCCAAGGACAACACTGTTATTTAAAGATTGGCCATAGATCCTTTCAAGCTATTAAGTATGCCTTAATTGATCATGAGGCAAGAGTTGCTAGCGAGCCAGAAACCCCGGTTCACTCCTATATTAAGGAGATGGAGTTTGAGGGTGGTGTCTTAGACGGACAGACCATAGCTTTGTCGCCAGGTTTGAATACTCTGATTGGAATTCGTGGTAGTGGAAAGTCGTCTATCATTGAAGCAATACGCTACGCCTTCGACATACCCCTAGGGGATATGGTCACACAGGAGGATCCATACAAGGAAAACCTTCCAGCATTCGTACTTGGCAGCGGCGGTAAGGTTACAGTCAGGACGGTAGACAAGCATGGACAGGATTATGAAGTGCGCAGGATATATGGGGAAGCCCCAGACGTTCTTGTCGATGGAATGGTTCAACCTGGTATTTCTCTGCGAGAGACCGTATTACGTAATCCCATCTATTTCGGCCAAAAGGATCTGTCGAGTACAAGCATAGAGTTTGAGAAGGGTTTAGTGGAGAGAATGCTCGGGGACAAACTGAGTCATGTACGAACCCAAATTGACACGCAAAACCAAGAGATCAGGTCGATTGTAGCTCGTCTAGGGACTCTTTCCAGTATAGAGGAACGGATAGAAGAATATCAGGCGAAAAAGGACAATGCGGAGTATCGCCTAAAACAGTATAGTCAGTATGGAATAGAGGAAAAGCTGGAGAAACAGATTGAGTATGATAGAGACGTCAGAAAATGCAATGCGGTGATATCCACCGCCCGTGAATATGTAGTGAGTTTGGAGAATCTTCTTAGCCAATATGAGGATGAGTTGAAAAACCATCTCCATTACAGGTCGAAAGTTAACTCTGAGTTCTTTGCGAGTTTCCTTGAAACCTATAATGAGATAGTTACTACGACCACAGTCTTGCATGGGCTAATCACCAAGCACAGGACTGTAATTGCCGAATTGGAGAGGCAAAGGGATGAATTTGAGAAGGAGCGCGATGGACTTAAAGAGGAGTTTGCCGAAATAGAGCGGACGCTCGCCAATGAGTTAAGGCATACCACGGACTCAAGGGCCATCAATACCAACGATTTCCGTCAGTTGCGTGAAACGATTGACCAATCAACCACGATGTTACGGGTACTAAAACAGCAAAAGCATGAGCGGAAAGAACTGGAAAACGAGTTGCAGCAAGAATTAGCCAAACTCAGAGAACTATGGCATAAAGAGTTTGTGTTACTGAAGCACGAGCTAGATGAAGTGAATAAGTCCGACACGCCCATTGCTATAGAAGCCAAATTCAAGGGTGATAAAGCATCATTTTTGCAGTTTTTCAAGGAAATGTTCCGAGGCAGTAGGATTAGAGAAGATGCCTTCCGGTCCCTCGTTGATAGTTATCCAGACTTCATCGAGATTTACCGAGACCTAGAGACCGCTATTCTTGGCCTGAATGTGACCTTCAGAGATAGGTTTAGGGAACTTTTCTTGGAGTATCTCGCGGACTTGCTGACATATCAAGTTCCCAACCACTTCGAAATTCACTATCATGATCTCCCGCTCAGGGAGCACTCCTTAGGGCAGCGGGCGTCGGCTTTGATTCTCTTCATTTTAGGTCAACAAGACAGTGATGTGATCATCATCGATCAACCCGAAGATGACCTGGATAACCAGACGATCTATGAAGATGTCGTTAAGCTGGTGATGCAACTGAAAGGCAAGACACAGTTCATCTTTGCAACACATAATGCCAACTTCCCGGTACTGGGTGATGCCGAGCAAGTAGTGACCTGTGAGTATGGACCTGGTGGAATTACGCCCAGAACCGGAAGCATTGATAAGCCAGAGATTCAGCAAGACATCGTAAGCATTATGGAAGGCGGAGAAGAAGCTTTTAACAAGAGAGGGAGGAAATACAAGACATGGAAGCCTCAAAACTCCTAGAGTTGATTGCAAGAGGTGAGGATAGCGGTCTTGAGTTTAAGGCGGACGTCTCAAATGAAAAGTCATTAGCTCAGGAATTAGTTGCTTTTGCTAACTCCAACGGCGGCATTCTGCTGATCGGGGTTGGTGATGATGGTTCTGTAACTGGTTTAACCAGTGAGCATATGCGCCGCATAAACACCTTGTTAGCGAATGCATCCTCGGGGAATGTCCGCCCCTCGATTAACGTACAAACGGCGAATGTTGTCCTTGAAGACGGTATTGTCATGGTGGTATCTATTCCGGGAGGCGTAAGCAACATATTCACCGATAATGACGGCGTCATATGGATTAGGTCGGGGGCTAGTAAGAGAAAAGCTACGTCTTGGGAAGAAATACAGAGGCTGTTCCAGTCATCCCGACTGATACATGGTGATGGGATCGAGGTGCCAGGCATGACTATAGTCGATCTAGATCACGGATATTTTCGCGAGTTCTATGAAAAAGAATACAAGCAGTCCCTCGATTCTGTGGATATTCCTCTACCACAACTGTTAGCGAACATGAACCTCATGAGGAATGGTAATTTGAATCGCAGTGGTGCTTTACTTTTTGCCAAGAATCCCACCGCCAAATTACCAGTGTTTATGATTAAGGCGGTGGCCTATCCTGGAGCTGATATTTCGGTGGACAAATACATTGATAGTCAGGACATTACCGGGAAGGTTATTGAACAATACCAGGGGATAACCAGTTTCATTAGAAGGAACATCAGGTATGTTCAAGATGACAAAGGGATTAACACAGTTGGCGACCCCGAGATTCCTGGAATCGTTTTTGAGGAGCTGTTGGTAAATGCCATTATTCATCGCGATTACTTTGTCTCTGCACCCATCAGGGTCTTTATTTTCAAAGACAGAATCGAGATTATCAGCCCGGGAAGTCTGCCGAATAACTTGACAGTAGCGAACATTTTGCAAGGAAACTCAAACATTAGGAACCCCATTCTAGCCTCGTTTGCAACTAAAATACTGCCATATCGAGGCTTAGGAAGCGGGATCCGTCGATGCCTACAGGTCTATCCGCATATAGAATTTTACGATGATCGCGAAGGCAATCTTTTTACTGCGAGCATTAGGCGGCCCGCCCTCGAAGACGAATAGTTCACCTAGAATGGAGGCCTTCTCACTAAGCAGTGGGGAGGTCTATTTTTGGTTTCCGTAACACCGTTCCGCTACAATAGCGCTCTGCAGACGGACTGAAGAGTAACTCATACATAATCAGTTCTCCGAACCAAAAATGTCTTCAAAAGTAGCAGAGGGGATGGACCCTTCGGCGATCTGGTCTACGTCTTCGGTCATTCTCCGAACAGCCCCTCGAAAGTTGGCTTGTTCAATTTTGAATTGACGAATCAGTTCATCACCAGAAAACCCTTTGGCCACTAGCTCCTTGAGTATATCAACAGAAAACTCATCAGAAACATGGCGTAGCAAGGGGCGAATTACGATCGAGCCATTTTCCAGCGAACACTCCACCTCGGCACCTAGATCCAGATCTTCAAAATACTCTAGCGGAATCGTGATCTGCCGTTTCTTGGATACCCGAATGATTTTGCTCTTCTTCAAGTGATCACACTCCAGTGGGCTGGTTACCATATTTGTCACTCATTTAGCATTGCCGAATCTCCACAAGTATACATGTTTCTTTGAATTCAAGATAACAAAGAAACAAAGAAAGTGCAATGATCGGTACTTATAGGGTTCAAGGAGCAAACGAGGCAGCTGCGCCACATGTTCTTTGGGAAGCTGGCTGCCTGTCGCGACATAGTCGACGGTCTGCAACAGCGCCAGAGAAACCCCTCATTTATTTCATTAATTGGATAAACCCGAAATAGCGGGACTTTTATGATAAGGTTAGTTCAAGAGAGGTGTCACAAATGAAAAAACCTTTCGTGCCAAATTTGCTGCCCATTGTTTTGACTGCTGAAGAGAAGACCCATCTGTATAGGTTGGCCATTGACGCTCGAGTGAA